>JABMQA010000136.1 GCA_013203545.1 Bacteroidota bacterium | reverse complement strand
GTCCATAGCATCAATGGCAACGCACTTTCGCAGACAATCACGATATTCGGGTTCAGGTGGCACTGCAGTATAGATGCATACGTAGCCTGTTGTCATTTGATCATCAAAGGTAATTTCATAATAATATTTCCCATCTTTCAATTTATTGCCTTTATAAGTACCATTCCAGGCTTCAGCATATCCATTCGACTCGAAAACCGTTCTCCCAATGATTCCTTCATTAATAATTTTCACAGAAACATGCTGGAAATATTCCAGACCAAGGATTTCCCACCTTTCATTAAAAGCATCCCAGTTTGGGGTAATAATATTTGGAATTATCAGATCAATGGTGTCAGTCTCAACACGGGAGATAGAATTTCCGCAATCACATAAATCATTGGCAAGTCTTTTCTTTTTGCATGACAAAGCAAATAATACCGTAACGGCGAAAAAAATAATTATCAGTTTCTTGTGCATAACATTCATTTTTTTAATACCCACCAAAAGTTCCCCAAAGATAATGAAAATAAAACTAAGATTGGAGACGGGTACAACGACAAATTGTATTTACATCAGTACTTTAACAAAATTGCTAGGCAAATTATGTTTTATCTGCCCCATTTAAGTATCGCGATACTTATTTGAACAGTTGGCCGGATTACTTGTTATTAAAGCGTATTATAAACTTAATTGGAATTGTAACATCAATTAATCATGAAAGCTAAATCAATCAAAGGGAAATCACCGGAGGAAATTCAATCGGCACTGGAAAAAAGCATGGCTGACGGGTTCAAACCTACACTTGCCATCGTATTCCTGTCGGTGAGCCAGGACAGGACCGTAATTACTAAGCTGCTTGATGCGCATGATATTGCTATTTTTGGGGTCACCACAAGCGGTGAGTTCATCGACGAGGTGACGGAAAAAGGGACGGTGGTGATGTTGCTGCTGGATATCAAAAAGGATCATTTTCAAATCTACCTGGACGAATATCCTGAAAAAAACTACCGGGGAACTGCAAGTGGCATCGCTCAGAAAGCCAACGCAAAATATGCAAAACCTGCCTTCCTCATTGCAGGCAGCCATTTGGAAACGGATGCTGAGCAGTTGCTTTTCGGTTTTGAAGATGTGGTGGGCAAGGAGGTGAATGTTTATGGCGGCATGGCCTCCGATGACTATACATTCACCGAACAGTTTGTATTTACGAATGGAAAGGAAAGCAACCAGGGCATCGTTGCCTTAGCGCTGGATGAAAATAAAATCCTTATCAAGGGAAAGGCCACCTGCGGTTGGAAAGCGGTAGGCACCGAAAAAACAGTGACAAAAAGCGAAGGCAACCATGTGTACACGGTAGATAATATTCCTGTATTGGACCTTACCACCAAATATGGCGGGCTGGAAAATGTGTCGCCTGATAATGCCGGATTGCTGCTGGAGATCGCCGCAAATCTGCCGTTGCAGCTGCAACGGGAAAAAGGGGACCCGGTCATGCGCCCCGGCCTGGTGGTCGACTGGAACGACCGTTCATTTTATTGCAGTGGTTCAGTACCGCAAGGCTCGAAAGTACGCTTTTCCCTTCCACCGGATTTTGACGTGATGGAAAAAGTAATCAAAGGAATTGAAGAACTGAAGGCCAATGAAATGCGCGAAGCGGATGCGTTGGTCGTATTCAGTTGCGCAGGGCGGATCCTGGCATTCGGGCCTATGATGAACATGGAGATTGAAGGGGTGAAGAAAATATGGAATGTCCCAATGGCAGGTATGTTCTCCAATGCTGAATTGGCGCGAGCTACCGGGGGCAACCTGGAAATGCATAATCTGACAACCTGCTGTGTGGCATTAAAAGAAAAATAACAAAACAGGGAATCAGAATCAATGAGTCCGGATTTACAGACAATTCTATATGTAGTTCAAAACGCTCAATCATTGACAGGGGAGGAGAAAGAGAGCATAACCAGGTCGATTAAAAAAGTTGACAAGGAATTGGAGATTGTCAATTTCAAACTTGATCGTACCGAAAAAGTGAAGCGTACAACGGCTATTTTGCTGGAAGAAACAATTGAAGAGCTGGAGCAGAAAAGAAAAGTCATCGAGGAATCCAACGCCACATTAAAGAATTCACTCGAAGAACTCAGAGCCTTGCAGGAACAATTCGTTCAGCAGGAGAAACTGGCAAGCCTGGGACAACTCACCGCCGGAATCGCGCATGAGATAAAGAATCCGCTCAATTTTGTCAACAATTTTTCCGATCTCAGCATGGAGCTGGTCGATGAAGTCTTTGAGGAAATGAAACAACTGGATAAGAGCGAAACAACTGATATCATCACTGATGTCATCACTGAAATCCTGAATGATATCAAAACCAATATGCAGAAAGTGCATGAGCATGGCACACGTGCTGATGGAATTGTAAAGTCGATGCTGATGCATAGTCGTGGAAGCAGTGGCAAAAAAGTACCGACGGACCTGAACAGCCTGATCAGGGAAAATATAAACCTTACATTCCATAGCATGCGGGCCGGTAAAAACCCCATCAATGTGAACATCGAATACGTTCTGGATGAAAGCATCGGGGAAGTTTCCCTGATCACAGAGGATTTCAGCCGTGTGATTGTTAACCTGTGCAGCAATGCTTTTGATGCCATGCGTCAGAAAAGCCATCAATCAGATAATTATAAACCCGTTCTGAAGATCAGTAACAAAAAGCAGGATCAGAAAGCCGTTGTGGAAATTCATGACAATGGTCCCGGAATACCTGATGATATCATGGATAAAATTCTGCAGCCTTTTTTCACCACCAAAAAAGGAACAGAAGGAACAGGTTTAGGGCTGAGTATCAGCCACGACATTGTAAAAGCGCATGGCGGCGAATTGAAGGTGGAAACTAAAGGGGGTGAGGGAACAAAATTTATTATTGTCCTACCATTCAAATCAAACCAACAGGAACAAAATGTATAAAATTCTTAACATAATCATATTGGGTTTATTTCTTTGTCTGGTTATGCCTGTACCGGCCCAACTCGATCCCAACAAAATCACCCATTTTGATGAATTTAACGGAACCCAAATTTACGATATACTGCCCGACCGTATGGGTAATATATGGATTGCCACCCAGAGCGGTCTTGTGAAATTTAATGGTTATGAATATACCCGCTATCATCCCGACCTGAACGATCCTACCACAATGGGTGAACTTTTAACCTATTCGCTTTACGAGGATCCAAACGGAAATTTGTGGATTGGATGCATGAATGGTATTTATTTGTATGACGCTATTACTAAATTATTTAAAAGATATTTATTTGAACCCCTGATCGGTTTCCAGGATTTTGCACTGGCTGGAGTTTTCGCCATTGCAGGTGACCATCAGGGAAGGATTTATTTTGGGATTGATTCAAACATCCAAACCGGTGACCATGCACTGGTTTATTATGATCCGGCTGATGACCAGTTGAAGCGTTTTGAATATGCCGATCATCTCAACCTGACGAATGTTTATGGTCTGTCATCCGATCCGGCCGGTAACATCTGGATTCTGAGTTATGGTGGATTATTTATAATTGACGAGGAAAGAAAACTTCATCAAATCCCATTGGATATTTTTAAGCTTGCTGATGAGGAGTATATGAGCGGTATTCAAAATGATTCCTCGGGCATCATATGGATAACTACAACTCACGCGAAACTCTATGCATATGATTCTGCAAAGGAGAAGCTTGAGTCGTGGTCGATGATACATTTATTTGAAGAAGGAAACTTTGATATTTATGTCAGAGACATTGAAATTGACATCGATAATAATATCTGGATTACCTCCAACCAGGGCTTGATATTTTTTAACCGGCAAAACTCATCTTTTCAAATTTTCGATTATGATGAAAATAATATTGTTGTAGGTGCATATGTTGAAGCTTTGAGCATTGATTCTTTTGGCAACCTGTGGATTGGTACAGAATCGAAAGGTGTGCTTAAGTACAGCAACAAGACCATACTGGGATCATTTGTCCCTAACCCTAAGGATGTATCAACAATTACGAGTGGTTGGGTTAATAAGATGTTCGAGGGCAACGATGGCTCAATTTGGTTAGCCACATCTGACGGGACTGCAAATGATGGGCTGAATGTTCTGGATATTAGCACAAAAACCATTACACCTATGCCCTACTCCACACTCACCACTGATTTCAGATGGTATCAGGTAATTAACGAACTTTCTCCCGGAAAAATGCTTATCGAAACCGACCATGGTTATAAAATTTTTGATGTACATCAGAAAACAATAAAAGACACCATGTTTCAAAATTTGCCCGAAAACATCCACATCTTTAATGCAGTTTGGGATAGTCGCAACACGTTGTGGTATTGCACAGCAGATGGCCTTTATGCTGACGATAAAACAAATAATTCGTTCCGGTATTTCGATTTAAAATTATTTGGTGATACAGTTGCAGCAGCTAATGAGGTGACCCATGTTTATGAAGGCCCTAATAACGGCCTTTGGGTGCTAACCAACCTGGGGCTGTATTTGTACGATTATGAATCGGGACAAATTAATCGCCATGCCTTTGACCCGGAAAAGGGTGATGTGCTCAGTACACAAGACATCAATTCTATATATGAAGATAAGGATGGTATTGTTTGGGTGGGGACCTGGCAGGGGGGATTGTGCCGATATGATCTGGAAAGCGGAAGAATAAAAACCTACTCTATTAATGATGGGCTTCCTTCGACTTGTATTCAGGGAATCCTGGCCGATGAAAAAAACAATGCTTTATGGCTCAGCACCTTCGAAGGGATCAGCCGCTTTAGCAGAGATGACGAACAATTTACCAATTTTTCGCTCAGGGATGGTATCCAGGGCCTTTTGTATGCCGATGGATCCTGCCTGAAAACCTCAGACAATTATTTCATTTTTGGCGGCAATAACGGCATTACCTATTTTAACCCCGACGATATTTCAAAAAATTCCCCGGCACCAAAAGTTTACATTACTGACTTTAAAATTGAGGATCATTCCATCGCATTGAATTCAGGAAACATGGATTCGTCCACAACTATGGACGAAATTGAATTATCCCACAATCAAAATAATCTTTCAATAAACTACACCGGAATCCAGTACGACAATCCTTCAAGGAATATATTTGC
>JABMQA010000135.1 GCA_013203545.1 Bacteroidota bacterium | reverse complement strand
ATTTTTGGTCACTGATAATGAAGACATTGCTCAACGCCTGAAGGCTATACGTACTCAAGGGGTGGAAAACGTTAACGACCCTCAGAACTGGATAATGCCAGGTTTTAACTTCAGATTTACTGATATTCAGGCTTCAATCGGGCTGGTGCAATTACAAAAAATTTCGGACCGCATTGAACGTCTTAAACAAATCTATCGTCAATATATAGAAGGTTTGTCATTGCTGCCTCGATTGGAGCTGATTCCAGTTGACTTGGATGTGGGTGAAGTGCCGGTTTATATTGAATTCCTCTGTGATGAGAGGGAATCTTTGATTCGACACCTTGACTCCCAAGGAATTGAAGCAAGACCTTTTTATCCTGATCTAGATTATGCGACATACCTTGACCAGGGCCGGATTGAATTTCCAAATTCTCGCAAGTACGGGAGAAAAGGCATCTATTTGCCCAGCGGACCTGACCAAAAACTAGAGAACATTGAAGCAACTATTATGAGTATTGTTGGCTTCTATCAAACATCAATGCGAAATTTATGACATCCTTATTATTCATGGAATCCATAGACAATGAACAAATTTGAAACCATAAAAGTTGGTGATAAGGCTGAACTCACCCACACCATAACGCTGAGCGATATTGAAAAATTTGTTGACTTGACCGGTGACGACAATAAACTTCATGTCGACGAAGATTACGCAAGAAAGACAACATTTAAGAAACCGGTTGCTCACGGAATGCTTGGTGCATCGTTTATATCAACTGTTATTGGCACGAAACTGCCTGGGGACGGAGCGTTATGGTGCTCTTAAAATTTTGCATTTCTACTACCGGTGAGAGTTGGGGATAAGATTATCGTAAAAGCAGAAGTGATAAGGAAAATTGAAAGGACACAAATAATAGAGTTAACCACGGATATTTATAATCAGCACAAACAAAAAGTAACTACGGGGACAGCTAAAGTAAAATTGATTGAACAACAGAAACGTGCCTCGAAAGAAATAATAATTCCCGGCCAAAAAAAGATAGCATTAGTTGTAGGCAGTACCGGTGGCATCGGCAAGGAAACATGCTTGCAGCTGGCGAAGGATGGTTTTGATGTTGCCATTCATTATTACACAAACAAGGAATTGGCAGATAAACTTAAGAAAAGTATTGAAAAAATGGGGTGTAAATCTCTCGTTGTGGCCGCTGATATCAGAGAAAATGCTCAGGTTGAAACGATGATTGAACATGTTAGTCGAAGGTTAGGTGCAATAACCGTTTTAGTAAACTGCGCGGTTACTTCCATACCAAATATAAAATTTGATGATTTAGAATGGCAAAGCATGCATGATCAGTATGAAATGAATATAAAAGGATCATTTAATTTATTAAAATCCGTTGTGCCCCGTATGAAAGAAGGTGGCTATGGAAAGATGATTTTTGTAAACACTCTTGCCACAGAAAAGGTAAACGCCGAATGGTTGCACTATATTACGGCGAAATCGGCGCTAAGTGGCTTTGTTAAAGCATCAGCAGTTGAATTGTCACCCATGGGAATTCGAATTAATCAGGTATCACCGGGTATGACCGACACGGAATTAATAGCAGACGTGCCGGAAAAAGTAAGGCTGTTGATTGCGGCCCAGGCGCCTTTACGGCGTATTGCAACGCCAAACGATGTTGCCGGTGCGATAAGTTTTCTAGCATCGGAGAAGTCGGATTACCTCACTGGCGAAACCATACGTGTGAATGGCGGACAAACAATGATATGAAAAATCTCAATTATACTGAATTATTGAAGCGGAACACCCAATTGTCAAAAAGTTTGCGAAATAAAAAATACTCAGTTCATGTCCTATCGAATATCATCACAGCGCAACTTCACGAAATATTGGAATATACCTTAAGAATCGATGGCATCCCTGCAGAGGTGCAATCCGGGGATTATAACAACATTGTTCAGGACAGTGAAAAATTCAGAGATTCAAATCTTGTCATTATTTTCTGGGAGCTTTGCAATCTTGTTGATGGAATGCAATACGAGGCTGATCTTATGAATGATGCAGAAGTTGGAGCCATTTTTGAGAAAACAACTGCCGAAATTGCCCTCACGTTGAAAAATCTAACAAAGACTTCCCTGGTTCTGTTCAACCGTTTCACTGCCCTTCCATTTACAAATAATGCAATTCATAAGACTCGATTGGAGGAACTGGCAGAATGCGTGAATCAATATCTGACGGAAATTGTGTCTGCCAACGCCAACGTGCGAATTGTGGATGTGGATAAGATCATCGCTTTAGTGGGTTCAGAAAGCAGTATAGATTTACGCAACTACTATTCTTCGAAAGCTTTTTACACCGTTAAATTCTTCAAAGCCTACTCGGACTATGTAAAACCTTTTATCTTTTCGGCTAACGGTAAGGCGAAAAAGGCTTTAATTTTCGACTGCGACGACACTTTGTGGAAAGGCATACTGGGCGAGGATGGTTTCGACAAAATCGAAATGTCTCCTTTCACGAAAGACGGTTCGATTTTTGCCGAAATCCAGAGCTTGGCGTTGTCGTTGAACAAGCAGGGGGTTTTGCTGGGTCTGTGCAGCAAGAACAATCCTGCTGACGTAGATCAGGTATTGTCCGAACATCCGGATATGCAGATTAGGGATGAGCATCTCACCATCAAAAAGGTGAATTGGAATGATAAAGTGTCGAACCTATGTGAAATCGCTCGAGAGCTGAACATCGGGCTGGACAGCCTCGTTTTCGTAGATGATTCTGATTTTGAAGTGAATCTGGTGAGGGAGCAGTTGCTGGAAGTGAAGGTGCTTCAGGTATCGAAAAGACTTTATGAATACCCAAACTTAATCAGAGAAAACATGGGCCTTTTCTACGAGTTGTCAAAAACTGCCGAAGATAAAAAAAAGATTACCATGTACAAGGAACAGCTTGAGCGAAAATCAGCCAGAAAAGCGTTTGAGAACCTGGGGGATTACCTGGCTTCTCTTGACATTGAAATGACCGTATTTGAAGATGACAAATCAATAATCCCCCGCATGGCCCAGATGAGCCAGAAGACCAACCAGTTCAACCTGACCACAAAGCGTTACACGGAAGGTGACATTACAAGGTTTGTTGAAGATGATGATATAGAGGTCATGGCCATTTCAGTGTCAGATAAGTACGGAAATAGCGGGGTGACGGGCCTATGCATTGTAAATACGGACGCGGTAAAAAAGGCTGCGGAGATTGATACATTTTTCATGAGCTGCAGGATCATCGGTAGAAGCATTGAATATGCTTTTATCGACCATGTGATTCATAAGCTGAAAAATGAAGGCATAGAAAAAGTTCTAGCAAGGTACTGTAAAACACGAAAAAATGAACAAGTTAAAGAATTTTATGATAGTTGCGGGTTTACACTTTTAGATTCATGTGATTCAAAACGGTCCTATGATTTGTATCTTGATAATTATAAACCTAAGGAAATCAAACATATTGAGATTGTAAATGGAAAACCAGATTAAAGAAAGAATCAAGGAAGTCATCTCTGCAGTATTTAATGTTCCTGTTAATATTATTGATGACCGAGCATCACCGGACACAATTGAGAGCTGGGATTCCCTTAATCATATGAATTTGGTAGCTGCTCTGGAAGAAGAATTTGATGTTCGGTTATCTGATCAAGAAATTTTGGAAATGCAAAACTTTATGTTAATCATATCTATTCTAAAGGAGCATATATCGCTGTAGACTGGTTTTTTCAAGGTAAACATATCACATGCTTCGTTCGCTTAGCCCTTTAGTTGCCTAAAGACCTAATATGTATGATATGAAATGATTAGAATTGATAGCTATTTCCCTATGAGAAAATGGGAGCAAATGAGAGCTTTTTTGAGTGAGTGTTATAGGCCTGACCATGCTATTTGTTCAAAAAAGTTTTTTGAGTGGCAGTTTCAGGTTGACTCAAATAATGGAAATGCACGATTAATGTGCGCTTGGAATGATGATAGATTATTGGGTATTCTTGGATATCTCCCATTGTTAGTAAACTGGGGGGAAATAGCGAAGCCATACGAATCAGCATGGTTGTTATATTGGATGGTAAGGAAAGAAGCATTAAGGGGATTAGGGCTATTATTAATTAGGAAAATCCATGAAATGTATCCATTATTGCTTACAGTTAATGCCAGTCCAATGGGGCAACCTATTTTAACTTCATTAGGCTATACCTTTTTTAAGAGTGTACCCAGATATATCAGTGTATTTGATAAACAGCAGTGCTCGAATATGCTTTTAGATGAATCCATGGGAAATGATTTGGATGCTTATGTCTTTAAATCGGCTCGTTCAGAATCATTAAATATATCGGAAACAAAACTCAATGAAAGAAATTATAGGCCTGATTGGCATTTTTATAATGCCTTGTCTTTCGGAACAATTCGTTCTTTGGAATATTTGACTTGGCGATACATTGATCATCCGGGATTTAAATATCATGTCGTAATTGAAGGTGATCCTGAAAGACCCGCTGTTTGTGTTTATCGTATTGAAAAAGCATTTGGCGATTATGAAGCAATGGTAGGCAGAATTGTTGATTCCTATTTTCCATGTGATGTTGAAGGAAGAAAAAGGGGGATGGATTTAGTATTTACTGTTTTACAACATTTAAAAAGCATTGGTTGCGCATTTGCTGATTTGTTTTGTTCTAATGAAATTTATGGCCAGCTTTTTATTGATTTGGGAGGTGGAATGGAACCAACCGATAGGCAAATATTTCCTGTACGGTTAACTCCAATTCAGCGTGTAATTCGCTACCAGAACTTCGGATTCTTTGCACCCAAAGGATTGCCTTTACCAGATCTGAAAAATCTTTATGTGACCAAATCTGATATTGATGGCGATAGCCCTGTAAGTAGGTTGTTGATTGGGAGATAGCTATTTATTACATATGATCAGACAGAGCCAAGCAAGCGCCATGAAAGAGTATTTAGAGATTCTCTGGAGATTAATTAATGAAAAATGAAAAATGTGTAAATATAACAGGGCTCGATACCCTTGATATGCCTCAAATAGTTCGTTTAGAATTAAGTAATACATGTAATCTTTCGTGTCCCCATTGTCGTCATCATAGCCCGCAAAAAAAGGCAGATGATAATTATGAGTACTACAGGAGACCAATACATATGACCGAGGAGGAAGCCGGTTCCATTATTGAAGAGGTTGCTCCATATAAAGCTTCCTTTACCCTGAATGCTGCAAATGAACCCCTTACCGCAAAGGCTCAACTTTTTGCCATTAGAAAAGTCAAGGAGTTAGGATTAGCTGGACTCTTTAATACAAACGGTTTATTGCTTACCGAGAAAATCGCACGCTTTCTTGTGGATATAGAGTTTGATTCAGTCAATTTCAGTATTGATGCTATGACACCCGAGACTTTAAAAAAGGCGAGAGGGATCAGTACTCTTGATAAATTGATAGAAAAAGTTGAATTGTTAATAAATGAACGAGGAGAAAGGATGTTCCCAAGAATAGGGGTTACTTTTGTCAAAATGGATTATAGTTACCATGAAATCCCAGCATTTCTTGAATTTTGGAAAAAAAGAGTGGATGTTATTAGAATTAGCGGTTTTATAAAAGCTTTAAGGCCTGATATTTCAATACTACCAGGAACGACCAAAGAAGATCTTCCTGAAAGAGTACCGTGCAAACAACTTTTCCGGGAGATCCTCATCCGCGCCAATGGTGATGTTACCCCTTGCGTTATTTCAGCGGAACGGACAAACATTGTTGTGGGAAATATCTTTAAAGACGGTGGTGTTAGAAGCGTCTGGCATGGAAAAAACATGCAAAAATTACGTGAATTACACAACAGTTACAAGTGGGGCCAAATCAGCTATTGCGCCCAATGTGATTTTTGGGTGGAATCTTTTGACATGAAAGATGAAGAGCGTGACGGCTTTCTAATCCGCACCCCTTCGCCTTATACAACATTCTACAATGTTAAAGAAAAATTGGATAATTGGAACAAAAATTTGCACGACAGGCAAGGAATGGCCGGACTCAGCTAATTTCGGCCATGGTGAACAACTGACAATGCCCACAATATGCTTTTTTATGGAACTTTCAGCAGTTTAACTTTTGTGGATGGGCCTTAGGTTTTTGGCATCGTGATCGTTTTTTTAGGATTTATCAGATGTTAACGTATAATGCAGAAAATGAAGAAGTTCTCTTTTGCCGAGAGTCGATTACGCGGATAGATCGCACTGATGTTCAAAAACTCATTACATTGGCCAAAGCTAATAGCCGGGAACGGATCAGATTGTGCACACATCATAGTACAAATGAATCCATCCATGAGATGCTGATCGTACATTCAAAAAATACCTATGTGAGGCCGCACAAACATCTTGGCAAACCGGAATCCTTCCATGTTATTGAAGGTCAGGCTGATATTGTTGAGTTTGATGAGGACGGAGATGTGGGCGACGTGATCCAGATGGGAAATTACGCATCCGATCGAGCGTTTTACTATCGCATATCAACCGCACTCTATCATACTCTGATCATACGCACGGATGTCCTGGTGTTTCATGAGACCACTATGGGGCCTTTCAATCGTAAAGATACGGTTTTTGCCTCTTGGTCGCCAGAGGAAAACGACCGTGTTGGAATTGCGTTGTTTGTGAAGAAGCTGACTCTTTCAGCAAAAAAGTTCTTAAATATGGAGGCGAACAAATCATGAATGATTTGGTCTATCGGCGCGAGACCTGTCGGCTATGTGGCAGCAGTGCTCTTAAGGTGGCTTTACCACTTACACCTACGACTCTGGCAGATGCTTATATTTCTGTCGAATACCTCCATGAAGAGCAGCCAGTCTATCCACTTGATCTTTACCTATGCGGAGATTGTGGCTTTTCTCAGTTGCTCGATATTGCTATTCCACAAGTAATTTATCTCGATTACATTTATGAGACGGTCAGCTCCCTGGGTCTTGTAGACCATTTTCGGAGATACGCTGATGAAATTGCGGCGATAATTAGAACGCCAGAAAAAGCCTTAGTCGTGGACATTGGAAGCAATGACGGCACTTTGTTGAGTTTCTTTGAAGAACGCGGCATGGATGTTTTGGGCGTTGATCCAGCCCGTGATATTGCTCGCAAGGCAACTGCATCCGGAATTGAAACGCTTCCGAAATTCTTTACATATGAATTAGCCAGTCAAATCCTGAACGAGAGAGGCCCAGCCAATATCGTAACAGCCAACAACCTTTAAGGCTTTCGCCATGGGGATTGATCTAGCAAAAGGACAGACGTTGGAGTTGATTCAATCTCTTTTAGAGCAGGGCAAGACAATTGTCGGTTATGGCGCTTCTGCAACCACGACCACGCTTATCTATCACTTTGAACTCGGTGATAAACTGAGTTTTATAGTCGATGACTATACGGCAAAACAACATTTATACAGCCCCGGCTATCATATACCTGTGCTGGCGCCCCAGACCCTGTATGAGCGCAAACCAGATTTTGTAATGATTCTGGCTTGGCGCTATGCCGGGCCAATTATCGAAAAGCACAAGGCATTTATTGAACAGGGCGGTAAATTTATTGTGCCTCTGCCAGAGTTAAAGATAATCTGATTACATTTAACAAAGTGAAAATCGCAGTTCTAATCAGGGAGATAGTGTATGAAGATTGTTTCGGAGCACTCCTTCTGGTCCCCCCATTATAACCAAATTAAGGAAGAAGGCTGGACAGCGATAAGGCGTAAGCTATTCAGTTTGATGAGGCGAATAGGGGTGACAATTCCACTCACTTTTTTGGCAATTCCGGTCGTTTTGATTGTTAGAATCATCCGTCCCCTAATTTGGATAAGATTTGGTGGAGTTCGTTCAGATGTGATAGGGAATAGCGTCTTTAATGCAGAATACTACTTGAGTGAAAGAGCGCTCAACCAATCAAATACTTTAGATTTGTTTTACTTTCAATTTCCAATTTTTCCCAATGAACAATGGGCTTTGATGATTCGCAGGCACCTGCGCATACACCCGCTAGTTCGATATCTTGAAAATGCTAACAGCCTCATCCCATGCGGACAAAATCATTGTGTGAATATGATGCCTCCTGGGCGTACTGGGGATATAAAGGGCGTTTTGTCCATGACAAGACCGCAAACCCCTTTCACGGAGGAGGAAGATAGAAAGGGGCAAAAGTTCCTCGAAGAAATAGGAGTAAAACAAGGGGAACGCTTTATTTGCCTTCTGGTCAGAGACAGTTATTATAAGTCAAAAGAGCAACGATTTATCAAAAAAGACTGGTCTTATCATAATTTTCGTGATTTAGATATAGATACGTTTAAGAACACAGCTTTAAAATTGGCGGAGGAAGGCTATTGGGTTTTACGTATGGGCAAGATAGTGCAGAAGACTTTTCATGTCGATCATCTTCGTGTACAGGATTATGCTAACAGTTCATATCGTAGCGACTTTCTGGATATCTGGCTTATGGCTAACTGCCATTTCTGCATTACCACAGGAACTGGATTAGATGATGTATGTGTCGCTTTTAGACGT
>JABMQA010000134.1 GCA_013203545.1 Bacteroidota bacterium | reverse complement strand
GGTGATTCGATTAACACAAACCGGGTCAGGTATATCGAAATAAACCTGGATGAGGTTCAAAAGGATTTGAAAATTGCCAGTATCTACACAACCAAACTCAACGAACGGCTGGAGTTGCAGAAGTGGTGGTCGGATTTGCCCCTACACTGGAAAGAAATTCTGGGTGCCGGATTTGCCTTAAACGACACGCTCAGGATGAAGGATGTCCTTTATTATAATGACTCCCTTGCCCGACTTAACCGACTTGTGGAAAGGGTTATTTGCCGCGATACCTTTATGTTGGTCAAATCTGATACCCTCATTGTTGCACTCAGTGATTCAGCACTAATCAGCTTATCGATCCTGGATAAGCAATTGAAGCGCATAACCCGGATCGATACCATCGATATCTCCGGCAGATCCGAAATCATGTCACTTGAGCCGTTATCGCGCCTGACACATTTGCGTAAGCTCAATTGCAGCCATACCCTGGTGATGAGCCTTGTGCCGTTACGTAACCTTACGCACCTCGAAGTGTTGGACTGCTCACATACACCGGTTGATAATATTGCTGCTTTAAGGTACACATCAAGGCTTGAAGAGTTGATACTGAATGATACCTGGATTGATGAGATCAAAACCATCAGCAATTTTTACAACCTGCAAAAATTGCATTTTAATGCCACAAAAGTAGATTCATTGGATCCTCTGGCAAAATTATCGAAACTGAAAGACCTTGAATTTGCAGGCACCAATATCGTTTCACTGGAGCCGCTAAAGGGGCTCACCAATCTCGAACGTTTCGATTTTTCAGATACCAGGGTTAACGATCTTACTCCTTTGAATGGTTTGGTTAAAACATATTTTCTGAAATTTGAAAATACACCGGTTGAAGATTTATGGCCTCTTAAAGACATGTCGCGACTGCAACTGCTTTTTATTAACAAGACCAAAGTTAATAACCTTGATCCGTTAAACGACCTTCCTGAACTGACTGTGGTTTATTGCGATCAAACCGGCATTACCCGTGAGAAGGCAAACATTTTTATGGAGCAGAATCAAAATGTACTGGTGGTTTACGAATCGGCAGATTTGCATTTTTGGTGGACTTCACTTTCTTCACACTGGAAAGGTTTTTTGGCCGGCAGATTTTCAATTTCTGGAGTCCCATCCAGGGAACAGCTTCACCAAATTACACGCATAAAGCACCTCGACATATCAAAATATCCCTTGATACAGACCCTGGATCCGCTTTTGAAGCTCCCGCTTTTAAATGAGTTGGATTGTCACAATACCGGAATTTCTGATTTGAGCCCGATCGAGAGCCTGCTGGATTTGAAAAAACTTAATATCTTGGGGACAAGGGTAGTGAATTTGACGCCCCTTTCCAGGCTTACCAAACTCGAAACACTTAACTTTGACAATACAGATGTAAACAACATTTCTCCCTTAATAAATTTGAGTGACCTCAGAACCATTTATTGTGACAAAACATTGGTTTTGCCGGAGGACATTATTTCCTTCATGGGGGGGCACATGGATTGTATGGTGGTTTATCAAACCGAATCACTGGAATTGTGGTGGAATTCATTGCTCGGGATATGGTAAACAATTATGGATAAGATGATGGGATACAACCTGAATGCATCCATAATGCCGAACCGGGAACAATTGCAATCGATGGTAAATTTACGCCGGATTAACCTGATGCAATATCCTGAGTTTTCCGATAGCCTTATTCAACTGAAAAACCTTGATTACATCGTTAAATATGTTTTCCTGGAAGAGCTCAGGTTTACAAAAACCGGGATAACACGGCTGGATACACTCAGAAATTTAAAATACCTGAAAGTGCTATCATGTCCCAACAATCCGATTGAAACGCTGGAACCGGTCAGCGAATTTTCAAACCTGACTGAATTGGATATTCAAAATACACCGGTGAGGAGCCTTGGATTTTTAGGAATTTTATACAATTTGAAGAAATTGAATTGCTCGGGCACCCTGATTAAGGATTTGAAAGGCCTGGAACATCTTGTAAATTTGGAACAGCTTGAGTGTTACAACACCAAGATAAGGAATTTAAAATGGATCGAAAATCTCAAAAACCTGAAGATCATCAGATGCTCCAATACAAAAATTTCTTCCAAAAAAATTCAAAAGTTTAAAGATGCACACCCCGGTGTGGAGGTTGTGTATTTTTAGGATCCTGAATCAGGGATTCATCTCTGATATTTTAAATCCGAAAGTTTCACCCATCTTTTTCCTAACGATTTGCTTAACCAAATCCCAATCCTGTTTTTTATTCAACTCTTTTTCCAGTGAGGTTACCGTTTTATCAGTAAAGCCGCAAGGGTTGATAAAATTGAAGAAGTTCAAATCGGTATTCACATTAAAGGCAAAACCGTGCATCGTAACATGTCTGCTGGCCCTTACACCTATTGCACAAATTTTTCTGACTTTTGCCTGAACTGATGCATCGAGCCATACACCGGTGGCTCCGGGAAGCCGCTCCCCCTGTAGGTTGAATGTTTTTAGAGATTCGATAATACTCCCTTCCAGCTTGTCGATGTAGGATCTTATACCCAACTCAAAGTTTTCCAGATTTAGAACAGGATAGCCAACAAGCTGTCCGGGGCCATGGTAGGTAATATCGCCGCCCCTGTTGGTTTTAAAAAAACCTACACCCATGTTTTTTAGCAGTTGGTTGTTAATTAGAAGGTTGTTCTCCGATCCGCTTTTACCGAGGGTATATACAGGGTCATGTTCACAGAATAACAGATAATTTTTCGTGGTTTTACCTGCCAGTTTTTCTTCCATCACCTGGTTGAATAATTTTTCCTGGATGTCCCAGGCTTTCTGGTATTCAACCCTCCCCAGATCCAGAAATTCTACTTCAGTATTTTTCATAACTAAAAATCATATTCTTTCTTCCACATGCTTTTCTGCACGATAACTCGACCGTACCAGCGGTTGGCTTTCGATAAATTTGAAACCTTTTTCCAGACCAATCCTTTCCCAGCTTTTAAATACATCCGGGTGAATGTATTCCACTACTTCCAGGTGCTTTTTGGTGGGTTGCAGGTATTGTCCGATGGTCATGATGCTGCAGTCATTGGCCAGTAAGTCGTCCATGGTCTCGATCACCTCCTGGTTTGTTTCACCAAGTCCCGCCATGATACCGGATTTGGCTGTAATACCGGAAGCTGCAATTTGCTTTATAACCCGCAAACTCCTGTCATTATCCGCCGCACTTCTAACCAGTGGTGAAAGCCGGCGAACAGTTTCGAGGTTGTGGGAAATAACTTCCGGCGCAGCGTCAATAACTTTTTGGATAAGTTCTGATTTTCCCTGAAAATCAGGTATCAATGCTTCGATGGTTGTGTTCGGATTTATTTTTTTAACTTCCCGTATGGTCGCTGCCCAAAGTTCAGCGCCACCATCTGGCAGGTCATCACGGTCAACCGAGGTAATAACGCAGTGTTTTAATTTCATCAATTTAACCGATCTGGCAAGGTTTTTTGGCTCATCCGGGTCAGCAGGCCCAGGTCTGCCGGATTTGGTAGCACAAAATTTGCACGACCGCGTACAAATATCTCCCAGTATCATGAAGGTGGCTGTTCCACGCCCCCAACATTCACCCATATTCGGGCACTGGCCACTGGTGCAGATGGTGTGTAATTTATGACGGCTTACAATTTCCTTAACATTTACATATTCCTTTCCCACAGGTATTTTTATTTTCAACCATTCGGGCTTTCGTTTTACTATGTCAGGCATAATTTTTTTCTGCAAAAGTATAGCTTTTATAATGACACATGGGGACGACAAATTTCCAACAATGAATCTTGACAGTAATAATTTGATTTTCAATATTACTAGCCCCGTCCTTTAGGGCGGGGAGCTAATAAACCATTGCAAATCAAGGAAAAATCCAGAAAAATTTATTTTAAAGTTAAAATTTTTCTGGATTTTTCTTTAGGGAGAATTTTTTAAACTTCAGTCCCTGCCCTAAAGGACAGGGCTATTCAAAATAGCTAAAATCAAAAGAACGGAAATTTGTTGTATACCCATTTAGGCACTGACAATCATTTTTCTATATCTTTGCGCAAATTTTTTATAATGGCCCAGATATTATCAGAACAGGAACAGATCAGAAGACAATCACT
>JABMQA010000133.1 GCA_013203545.1 Bacteroidota bacterium | reverse complement strand
GCGCCACACCAATTATAAAACGTGGATCATAGAACCATTCATCAGGATATGGGGGTGATAAAATCCCAAGCCAGTAACCGTTTAAAAAACCGTTTACCAGGTTAAAAAAGAAGGCCATGCCAACAATTGCAAGGGGTATTTTTTTGCTGTTGGTTCTGATGCGTATCGGGAAAATCAGTGTCCGGTTCACATAATGTGCCATCCATAAAACAAATGCTACCAGCACAATATTTTCGCTCAGGCGGCCACCTTTCAAGATAAAAAAAGCAAAAACAACCAATGCAGGAAGTTCCATGATAATCCATCCCAGACGGTTGTGGATCAACGGGCCCCAGTTTTTTTTTGTATGCCTGCCGTAAGGCGTGGTAATTTTAAGCATCACAGGAAATAGTAAAACTCCAATACCAATCCAGGACAGGACAATGATGTTAAACAGATCTATTGAAATCATGCGGCTAAATTAAAATATTCTGCTCAAACCAATCGAAGGTATCCGCTATGGTTTCCTCAATAGGACGTGGAATAAAGCCAAGTTCATTCATTGCTTTCAGGTTGGAAATGTTTCTGCCTGGCTGAAGCAATATATCCAGGGATTCGGCGGTGTATAAAGGATGCTGTCCTGCAAGGGCAGCCCAGGTGTGAATAAACGGCAGTCCTGCTTTTGCCAGTATGGTTGGTGCAACAAATTTTGGGGTCTTATGTGCGGTAAGCAGTTCGATTTTTTCGGCAAGTTCTTTCAAACTCAGCCATACTCCCGATAGGATATACCGCTCCCCTCTCCTGCCCTTTGATGCGGCACTAATCGAAGCATCAAGACCGGCTTCGGTAGATTTTAAAACCAGTTTTTCTGCTTCGGCTTTTGATGACTCATAAGCAATTTTAGAATCCGGAATGATCGGATTGGTTTCATCCAGGGCTTGGTTGACGTCATCTATTTTCAGCGTGTGGATGGTACTGAAATAGACCAGTTTCTTCACCTTCTGAGCTTTACAAATTTCAATCACATTTCTTGTCCCTGAAACATTGGTTTCGTAAACGCGGTTTCTGTCTTTATTGTCGATCGAAATGATAGCTGCGAGATGGTAAACCACATCCACATCACGACATAGTTCAACCAGAGCAACTTTATCAAGGATACTGCCCCGGATAATTTCCACATCCATTTCTTCCATCTTATCTTCATTTTTATGAAGAAGTACCTTGATTTTATCTGCATTTCCTGCCAACTTCCTGCAGAGGCAGTTACCTACATGGCCACTGGCACCGGTTATTGCAATTTTCATTCGATGAGATTTGATGGTGATTTTTCACCCATGATACCCAAACTTTTTTGCCAAAAATAGGATTATTCTCAGCTGGCATGATTTTTTTTTGAAAAACAGAATTATTTTAAATGTAATTTTAACGCTACAAAAAAAAACAATATATGCTCAGAATTTTTGTCTGTATAGTCATTATGCTGGTCTCAGTTCAGGTTATTGCACAGAAACGGTTGCAGGCTATTAAGACAAGTACCACTATATCAATCGATGGTAAAATTGACTCAGTTTTTCGCACACTTTCTGATTCAGCAACGGGATTTACCCAAATGGAACCGGTGCCCGGAAACCCTTCCGCTGAAAAGACCGTGGTTTTTGTTATGTATGATAAAAATACCGTTTACATAGCCTTTAAATGTTACCAGGATCCCGGGTCGATCAGGGCTAAAATCCAGACACGAGATAACCTGTCAAAAAGTGATGATGGTGTGAGTATTACACTGGATACATACAATGATCAACGCACCGCTTTTGGGTTTTTGATCAATCCATTGGGATCGCAGTGCGATTTCAGGGTTTTGGATGATGGCAGAATCCTCGACATCAACTGGGATACAGAATGGGAATCGGCTGTACAAAGTTACGACTGGGGCTGGTATGCTGAGATGGCCATCCCTTTAAAAAGTATTCAGTACAATCAGAAGCTACACGAATGGGGCATCAATTTCAGCCGGGTCATACGCGATCATTCCGAGACATCTTACTGGTCGGGTGAAGTCAGCGGTGATTACCGGATTTCCCAAAGCGGCGTTTTGTCGGGTATCGACCTTCAGCACGAAAAGGGGAAGCTAACATTGTTCCCTTATGGGACTTTACGATATGAGGACAGCGATTTTACCGATATTCATGGAAAATGGAAAGGAGAAGCCGGAGGGGATGTTGCCTATCAGATCAATTCAACTTTAACGGCCAATGCAACTTTCAATCCCGATTTTGCAACTGTGGAGGCCGATCAGGAACAGGTAAACCTGACCCGCTATGAATTGAGCTATCCTGAGAAAAGATTGTTCTTCCAGGAGGGCAACGAAATGTTCTCCACCCGCATTCAGACATTTTACTCACGACGGATTGGCGACATCATCTATGGGGCAAAACTCACGGGGAAAGCAGGTAAATACAATGTAAATATGCTCAACGTCGGGGCGGAAAAAATTCCTTCGCTGGATGAACCACAGGCATTTTATTCTGCCTTCAGGGTCAAGCGGGATATCCTGAAATCATCCACTGCGGGGATTACGGTTGTGGATAAATCATGGAATGGCGGATATACCCGTTCCATCAGCGCCGATTATACCCTCAACCTGGGAAAAACATGGAACCTGACGGGGCAGTTTGTGGGCAGCGCTCCCGGCGATTTTTCCAGTCACAGCGCCTGGTTCCTGCGTTTTGCCAGAGAAAACAATATCTATCATTACCATATCCGGTACTCAAACATCGGCAAAAATTTTCGTGAAAATGTGAATCAAACAGGGTTTATTGTGGATGATGACCGACATGAACTGGATTCTGACATCGATTATACCTGGTGGATGAAAAACAAGGCCTTTAAGTACATCGCATTCAGCTCAAACTACAACATATTCTGGAGCCACCAGGGTACCTTGCGGAGTTATTATCTTATCGGAAATATGAACCTTTATTTCCAGAACAAGCTGAACTTTGAAGTATTTTATAACAACGAATTTAAGTTGTTCGATAAGAAATACTACAACCACCAGTATGGCATCGGAGTGGGTTATAACACGGATGAATGGAGTATGGCCAGTCTTAATTACTCCGGGGGGTATAATTTCGACAGGGATTTTCAATTAATCAAAAGCAGTACCCGTATTAAAATCACATCCAAACTTGCTGTTGAATATAGTTTTCAGCGAGTTTGGTATCAACCCGACACCAATAATAAAAGCACTTTGATCAACGTGCTATCGGTGTATTATAATTTTACCAAAGATCTCTGGATAAAAATGTTTGTCCAGAACAACTCCTCCATCAACCGGATCTATGTATATGGTTTGGCTGGCTGGCGGTTCAAACCACCCTTTGGAGCTGTTTACCTGATTTATACACGCGATGAATTAACAATGATGCCGGAGAATCATTTGGGAAATGAGGATGTTTTTTATGTAAAATTCACCTTCCCAATCAATATGTGGTAATGTAATTATACCTTTCCTTTAAAGAAAATTTCAGATAACAATTATTTATGGACGAGGGCATTCACGGTATCTGGAATAAACAAATTGGAACTTTACCGAACACCCTTTGCATCGTATAGCAAAAAATAACTACTTTTACCCCACACAAAAAATACTATTAATATGAAATTATTTAAATCCTCAATCTTCGGATTGCTTCTTATAGGGCTGTTTATGTCCTGTTCAAAAACCAACGAGGAAGTAAATCCAAATTCCACCAGAATTTATTTTCCGAATGGTTGCGAGGTGCTCATCAAAAGCCATAGCTTTAATCTTCAATGGGGTGAGTTAGCTGGTAACGAAGTTCTTCTCGAACTGGTTGATCCTACAGGCAAAGTCATTCAGATAGCCCATACTGCCAATACAGGCTCATTTGCGTGGGATGTCCCTGTAGAACTTGAAGCAGGTGACGGATATAAACTGCGCATCACAGGAGAAAACAGTAGCCCTGTTGAATCCGCTCAACCATTTGCCATTTCGGAACCATTTGAAACCGGGACCTTTACCGATCCACGGGACGGGCAAACTTACCAGACCGTAAAAATCGGAGATACCTGGTGGCTTGCCGAAAACTGCAATTATAACAACGGAAGCGGTTCTTTTTACTATTTTGATGACTCCACAACCTGGCAAAAATATGGCAGGTTATATACATGGGCCACAGCAAAAACCTGTGCGCCCGAGGGCTGGCATTTGCCTACCGATGATGAGTGGAATAATCTTGAAATGGCACTCGGATTGGATGCGGCGTTTGCTAAAACCGAAGGCTGGCGAGGAACAAACCAGGGACTTTTGTTAATGTTTAACGGTGGATCCGGTTTTAATGCATCATACGGTGGGTATTACAATGCCATGTTCGATCTCTACGGACATGAGGGTTTTGAAGCCCGTTACTGGACATCCTCACCTTCAAACAGCGATTCACGTATATGGATGAGATTACTGCACACGCTTCAAGGGGGCATCGACCGGCGCCAATCCACCGGAACATTCGGGGCTTCGGTCAGGTTGGTGAAAGATGAATAAGGAGATGGAGAAATAATAGGGGATAAAACCAGTAAACAAAATCCAAAGTGGATAAATTTAATTTGTGAAATGAAATTTATCGGATATTTTTCATTTTCAAAAGAATAATTGTTACATCTATCACTGATTGTTGTAAAATCCATCTACTCACCGGCTTTTAACCTTCTTTTATTTTTTCGTGATTCTTTCGTGACATTTACGGCTTAGTTTTGCATTGTTAGTAATTATAAAACAATGCACTATGAAAACCACAGTAATATTTTTTAGTTTGATTTTGACTGTAACTATTATCAACGCCCAACCGCAATGGTCTCCGCAAAGTTCAGGTACCAGCAGCTACCTGTTCGACATCTGTTTTGCTGACCAGTACAATGGCTGGGCTGCCGGTGTAACCGGATTGATTCTGCATACCAATGATGGC
>JABMQA010000015.1 GCA_013203545.1 Bacteroidota bacterium | reverse complement strand
GGTTTCAGGTTTACAGGTTTCAGGTTTCAGGTTTGCAGGTTTGCAATCTTCCATAACCTGTAACTTGTAACCTGAAACTTTAATCAATACATTGACATTTATTTTTTTGCAGCATCAAATTCTAATCCATCGGTTGGCCGATTGTAAGTTTTGTAATTTAAACATCTTGGAGGTTTTTAAAGAATTCATATTTTTACCGAAATATTTTATAACACATATTCATAATTAAATGAAGAAACTATCTTTTTACCTTGTTTTTCTGGCTTGCATAACATTAGGCTGCCAGAACCAGACATCTCAAAAAAATGAGCCGGCTAACCAAAAGCTTGAAAACATCAGCCATGTGGTTCATCCCGAATGGTCAAAAAATGCCAACATCTATGAAGTAAATTTGAGGCAATTTACGAAGGAAGGTTCGATTACAGCTTTTTTAAAAGAGATTCCCCGATTAAAAAATATGGGCGTTGATATACTCTGGATGATGCCTATCCACCCCATTGGCATAAAAAACAGAAAGGGAACACTGGGCAGTTACTATTCGGTAAAAGATTACACCGCTGTAAATCCAGAGCTTGGGTATTTTGACGAATTTAAAAGCATGGTACAACTTGCACATGAACTGGATATGCATGTAATAATCGACTGGGTGGCCAACCACACTTCATGGGATCATGCATGGGTGGATGAACATCCCGATTGGTACGCAAAAGATTCAACCGGTAACATGTTTGCACCATTCGACTGGTCAGATGTTGTACAGCTTGATTATAACAATCACGAACTCAGAAAAGCGATGATTGAAGCACTCGGGTTTTGGGTTAAAGAAGCCGATATTGATGGTTACCGCTGTGATGTAGCCGGGATGGTTCCAACAGAATTTTGGGACACTGCAAGGGCTGCACTTGAGAAAATCAAACCCGTTTTTATGCTGGCTGAAGCAGAAAAGGAGGAATTGCTGATAGACGCATTTGACATGGATTATGGCTGGAATTTTCATCATATATCAAATTTAATTGCAAAAAAAGAGGCAAATGCAAACGATCTGGAAGCTTATTTCACAAGTCTTGATACCACCTTTCCGAAAGGGGCCTACCGGATGAATTTCACCTCAAATCATGATGAAAATTCATGGAATGGCACCGTACACGAGAGATATGGAGAAGGGTTTAAAACATTTGCAGTGCTAATGGCCACAGTACCCGGTATGCCACTTTTATACACCGGACAGGAATCTGCACTGGATAAACGATTATTGTTTTTTGATAAAGACCAGATAGATTGGAAAGATTATCCCCTGGAAAGGTTTTACCGCACACTGCTTTTTCTGAAAAAACGGAACCAGGCTTTATGGAATGGAAATTTCGGAGGTGAATTGGTAAGGATAACAACGGATCATCCCGAAACTGTTTTTGCTTTTACACGGGAGAAAAATGGTGATAAAATACTGGTGATTTTAAATTTGTCGGATGAACAAAAAAGCACCACACTTCAGGGTGAGGAATTCACCGGGGAGTATAAACAAATATTTGGAAGTGAAAAAACCTGGCTTTCCAATGGTTTCAAATTGGAGTTGTTACCATGGGAATACAGGGTTTATGAGCAAAAAAGTAAATAAACGAAAAAATTATATTCATGAAAAAGCTTATTTTCGTTTTAACCATTGTAATATTGACAGCAAATTTATTTTCTCAGGATCGAATGGGCAACAGCCTGGGAAACCTTACTGATATTAACAAGAACAAGGTAAAGCAGGCCTTTACCTTCAAGACCACAAATGGCACTGCCATTGCCACCATTTACACACCGAATATCATTAGGATAAGGATTGCTAAAAAACCCGGGGCCGACTTTTCCTATTCTGTGGTTGGAGAAGTGATAAGGGGAAATTTTGATTATGGCGAAGATGAAAATGAATTCTTTATCAGTACGGACTCCCTGGTATTGCGGGTTAATAAATCTCCTGTCAGATTTAGATTTGAAACGAAAGATGGCAGGATCATCAACCAGGATGATCCCGATTTTGGAACCAACTGGATAGGGACTGAAGTTAGTACCTATAAGACTTTGCAGGAAGGTGAAAAGTTTATTGGCCTGGGCGAAAAAACCGGGAACCTCGATAGAAGAGGTGAAGCCTATATAAACTGGAATACCGACAACCCGCACCACGACAACAATACCGATCCCATTTACGCATCAATCCCTTTTTATATGGGCATTCACAATGGGATGAATTATGGCGTTTTTCTGGACAATTCATACCGGACAGTTTTCAACTTCGGCGCATCCAACGACCGGTTTTCCTATTTCACTGCTGATGATGGTGAGATGGATTATTATTTTATCTACCATACCAAAATTGCTGATATCATCAAATCCTACACCTGGCTCACTGGCAGAATGGAAATGCCCCCGATATGGGCATTGGGTTATCAGCAATGCAGGTGGAGTTACACTCCTGATAGCGAAGTTTTAAATATTGTACACACCTTCAGGGAAAAGAAAATACCGCTTGATGTTATTTACCTCGACATCGACTACATGGATAATTACAAAATATTTACCTGGGACCCAAAGGACTTTCCAAATCCTGAAAAATTGATCCGGGATTTAAAAGATCTGAATTTAAGAACAGCAGTAATAGTTGACCCGGGAATTAAAGTAGAATCGGGGTACCAAGCCTACGAAGAGGGGATTACGGAAGACTATTTCATTAAATATCCCAACGGGGATTTCTGGACAGCCCAGGTATGGCCGGGATGGTGTCATTTTCC
>JABMQA010000132.1 GCA_013203545.1 Bacteroidota bacterium | reverse complement strand
AATTAAGCATGCCCGATTTTTGTTGCTGAATTGCTGCAAATTCTGCATCAGCATCATTGTTATATATACGCTGTGTTTGGGCGCCTGTAAAATGAACTGTATTTCCTGTTCCCAATTGGGCATTGGTACCATCCTGGAAATACCAGTGGCGCCCCACATTGAAATTACCAGCGGTAATATCATCGGTTGACCCCGGCGCCCAAAAAATATCATAACTCACATTAAAATCATTGTTGGCATTGTTCATTTTTAAATTGCCATAAATTGCCACAGAGCTATTTGTGCTAAAATCATAAGACGCCATATCTAATGTGCCCCCATCAATATACAAAGCATTGTACGTTTGAATATTGCCGGCTGCTACTGCCGCACTTGACTTTGAACCCCCATAATATGTTCCATCCCTGTCGGTGAATGGTTTTACCTCGTGTGCATCTTTATCGGCTTCTTTATTGATGGCTAAATCCCAAAAACGGCAACCGTTGGTTGTACGTATATTTGCATTTGATGGACCATACATCTCAAAAACACCGGCAGTTGGGACAAAATCTGCCCTGTCACCATATAAATAACCCGTGCACTTTATTCTTCCTCCGGTAATATTATCAATTAATGCATAGGCGTTGTTGTTAATTTGGATACCCTGATCTTTAATGTCCAGCACCCCATCACTCATTGTAATCGAGGCATCTTCTCCATAAGGCCAGTAACTGGCAACACTACCTCCATATACATTAAAATTACCACCATAAATGTATAGGTCACCTTTCAGGTCAATATATCCGCCATCGTTGGTCAGGTTGATGGTACCGCCAGAATTTAAGTAAAACTTTCCCTGGATAGCGTTGTCTAACAAATCATTAGCAGTAAACGATCCGCTCAATACATCCACTGCTCCTGAGATCCAGTCGTATTCCTGGCAAACCACATCGGTGCCGCTTGTCCTGAGCGCACCTGCACTTTTATTTAATTCGAGGGTATAAAAGGTTTCGTCCGAACAGTATTGTTGGGTGGTTCCATTAAAGGTAACCTTTCTAGTCCTTTCATAAAAACCGGAAGAACCAACATTATTATCCCAGTCACCCCCAACAATCAAATCCATACTGTTAACATCCAGACTTCCGGAGTTAATCGTCAAATCGTTTTTAATTTCGAAACTTGTGGTATAGAAAGTATTCATATCCATATCGAAACTTCCTGTATTTACAATCAGGTTATTCACATAATCTCCGGTATTGGGAAAAAAGTAGCAATTGGTTGAATTCCCGCTGAATTCGATGGTGCCATTATCCAAAGCGATATCAACGGATGAATCACCATTTTGTATACCGTATCCGATAACTATTTTTTGGGAAGAGGGGCTGGTAAAACTGTAATTGATTCCGCCAAATGTCAAATAGCCCTTGATTGTGCACGTTGCTGTTGATTGGCTGCTCAACCCGAAAACCCCGGCACTTTTTTGAACATAAACATTGTTAAAATAGCAATCAACATCTTTGCTTCGAATGTACTGATTGGTGTTTCCATAAAACCCAACTTTTCCATTATCCAATTGCACGTTGGCTCCTGCCGAAAACTCCCAGTTGCCCAGCACAACGAATTCACAACTACCGGTTGTTTGTGCTTCTGAGCCACTGTACCAGGTTATATCGTCACACCACATCAGGGCATCAGTATCATACATGCGGATTTCGCCATACACATACACATCGTTATTTACTGTAAGCGTTGATGCCCCGATTCTTACATAGGCCCCACTTTGGATGGTTAATGAATTTATTTCCTCCTCATAAGTGCTGGTAGAAGGATAGCGCGTTAATCCACCCGGGATAACCACATCCTCGGTTGAGAGGGGAATATGGTTCAGGGACCAGTTGTTGGCGTTGTGCCAGTAAGCATTCCAACTACCATCCCAGGTGTTGGTTACTTTTTGCGAAAAGGCTGATATTGATAAAATCAGCAACGAGAGTAAAATTAACTTTTTCATCTGGTTCTCCTTTTTTTCTTTTTGGATTTCATTGACTAATATATTTATAGAATTGTAAATTCATCATAATAAGCAAGGGGTTTCTCTTCTAAAATTATTGATTCGATCTTACTCCCTGCCAATTCTTTTTTGCAAAAAGCTACAAATCCCTCAAGGTTTGCTTTCTCTCCCTCTGCCTCAATCTCAATCCGATTTACACGCTCTGCCACATTACCATGGATTGCATGCCTGTTGGCAAGGATCATCGTATGCAATTTATACCCTTGCCGGTTAACTTTTCCTCTTATTTCGATATGATAATGTTTTAGCATGGCCGGGTTCAGATTTCGTTTTACAAATATCCGAAATCAAAGAAGGGTTTGTCAAGTTTT
>JABMQA010000131.1 GCA_013203545.1 Bacteroidota bacterium | reverse complement strand
GTTTCCAACAAAAGAGCGTCTGGATGAATTGTTTCCTGATAACCCTGTTATGCTTACGCGGATAGATGGGCATGCAGCACTGGTAAACAGTAAAGCGTTTGAAATAGCCGGGATTGATGCAGCTACAAAAGTAAACGGAGGAAGCGTGGTTCTAAAAAACGGCGAACCTACCGGTGTTTTGATCGATAATGCCATCGACCTGGTAAGTGTTAAAATTCCTGATCCGGATGTGAGCCAAATCGCAGAAGCATTGATAAGTGCGCAAAAGAATTGTTTCGCTGTGGGCCTGACAGGTGTTCATGATGCCGGACTGGGTAAGAATATCATTGATATGATCGATTCGCTTCAGCAGTCAGGTCAGTTAAAAATGCCCATGTATGTAATGCTTTCGCCAACCAGGGAGAATTTTGTGGCATTTGTTGAAAAAGGGCCTCTCAAAACTGAAAAGCTTAACATCAGGTCGATAAAACTTTATGCCGATGGTGCGCTGGGATCGCGTGGCGCTAAATTGTTGGAGGATTACAGTGATGATCCGGGAAATTCCGGTCTGGTCTTACAAACTCCGGATTCCATCTGGGATATCTGTAAAACTGCGTATGAAAAGGGATTCCAGGTAAATACACATGCCATCGGGGATTCGGCTAACCGGATGATGTTACAATTGTACGGCGAGGTACTGAAGGGTGAAAACGACAAACGCTGGCGCATTGAACATGTGCAGATCATCGCTCCCGAAGATTTCGATCTCTTTTCAAAATATTCAATCGTTCCATCGTCACAACCAACACACGCTACATCCGATATGTATTGGGCGGAAGACCGTGTTGGACCGAAGCGGATTAAGGGCGCCTATGCCTACAAAAAATTGCTGGATCAAACCGGTTGGATTCCTCTGGGTACCGATTTTCCCATTGAAAGTATCAATCCTTTGTACACCTTTTATGCAGCTGTTGTAAGGAAAGACCTGAACGGATGGCCGGAGGATGGTTTCCAGATGGAAGATGCACTTTCGCGTGAGGAAGCGCTAAAAGGAATGACCATCTGGGCAGCAAGGGCAGCCTTCGAAGAAAATGAAAAAGGAAGTCTTGAGCCAGGAAAATCAGCGAACTTTGTGGTATTTGAAGAGGATATTATGGAGATTCCCGAAAAGGATATACCGGAAACCAAAGTATTAAAAACATTTATTGGGGGTGAGTTGGTGTATTCGGATTATGTTGGTGGTTTGAACAAGCGGTAATTGGCTGGCAAAATGGCAATGGATGAAATGGAAAAGGCAATAGAAAAGGATCGGGACCTGGTACATAGTTTATTAAATGATATAATTGCTGAAAAAATGAGAAAAAAGTTTGTAGAAATGAAAAATATTCTACTTTTGTATTTAATCAGACCTGCCACGCCTCTGCTTGCAAGCGCACCCGGGCGGGTTTTATCTTTTTATGGCTATGCAGTATACTAAAATTCCACTAAGCACAGCTCACCAAATAGCAAAACTTTCAGGTAGGGGCTTGGTTATTAACGATGTTTCTTTTGCTGAAAAAAAACTCAGCAATATCAGCTATTATCGTTTGAGGGCTTACACATACCCTTTTCAAAACAATAATAATCCTAAACATCCATTCATAAAAACTATATCCCTTGAGGGGATTATTAATTTTTATGAATTTGACCGCGATTTAAGATTGCTGGTATTTGATGCAATTGAGCGGATTGAAATTGCATTGAGGACAAGAATTGTTTATCATTTTGCCATGAAACATGGTAGTCACTGGTATGAAAACAAATCATTATACCGGAATACTAACTATTTTACCAATGACATAACAACGCTTGATAAAGAAATTGACCGTTCTGATGAAAAGTTTATAAAGCATTATAAAAAAAAAATGCCAGTCCATTGCGACCGCCGGCCTGGATGAGTCTGGAAGTTGCAACACTTACTACTTTATCAAAATTATTTCAGAATTTGTCAAGGTCGCCTGAAAAGAAAATGGTTGCAAAAAGTTTTGGAATTGATTTTTTGATTTTGGAAAACTGGATGCATGTGTTGAGCAACGTAAGAAATATTTGTGCCCATCATAGTCGTTTGTACAACCGTACATTATCTCAATCTTTGGTACTTCCTGCATATACTTTCCATAATAAATGGATTACGAATACTACCATTGATAATTCAAAGATGTATGCTGTAATTTGTACCGTAATATATTTACTAGATAGAATTAATAATTCACATGATCTCAGGATAAGGATTCATGAATTGTTTTCCAGGTATCCGATTGTGAATCCTGCTTTATTGAATTTTCCAACTAATTGGAAAGACGAACCCTTATGGAAATAGCTGATACATTAATATATATTCCAAAAACAAAAGTGTTTCTTGACTCATTTCCTACGAATTGGGAAGTGTTAAGCATAATAAATCTGTTTCAGGAATTGGATAGGTGTTGCGAAACTGGCACAAAACCAAAGAATCTCTAATTCTCAAAATCAAAAGGTAGCTTATGAAAAATCAAAACATAGATATCAACGCAATTAACAATTTTTGTAAAGGTACTTTAATCAGTCACCTTAACATTAAATTTGACCTCGAAAATGGGGAATTGATTGCCACAATGCCTGTTTCAGCCAACCACCTGCAACCAATGGGTATTTTGCATGGTGGCGCAAGTTCTGCCCTTGCCGAAACCCTCGGAGGTGCATATTCATTTATGATTGTTGATAAAGAAAAATATAATATTGTTGGAGCGAATATGCAGGCCAGCCATGTTGGTAGTATCTCTAGTGGCCGGGTAATTGCTAGGTGTGTGCCGGTGCATATCGGCACCAGTACCCATGTTATCGATATAGTGATTTGCGATGAACAGGATCGTAAAATTTCGGTTTGCCGGTTAACCAATATGATTATAGAAAAATAATTTTGTGTAATGAAACCGGCCTCCATCGGTTCTGAACCCAACACATACATGACGGATTTACAAACACTTTTAGCAGGTTTCATTAAATCAGGTGTACCCTTTGTAACCTATCGAAAACCGGGAGATCGCGAAATCTTTGTGATGACATTCGAGCCGGAAGGAATTCAGGAGTTGGTTGGTTATAATCAGCTCAACCAACAAGCAGGCTTTGTATTTCATCCCTACACAGCAACATCCCGGGAGGCTGCACTGTTTTTGAAACCTTCTACCTTATTAACCATTGGGCAGGGCGATTCAGGTTTTAACACTGGCGCCTTAAATGGTACTAACAAAGAAAACGGTTTTCCAGATTATTTTCCTTTGCCCCCTGATGAGATCAGGAATTCGTATAAATGGGGCCTGAACGAAATTCTGTCTGCGATTGGACGGGGTGAGATCCAAAAAGCAATTCTCTCCAGGACAGAATTTGTACCGGATTATTCTGTTCAACAAGCCCCCGAAATGCTGGTCAGGCTTTTTGATAACTATCCGGCAGCTTTTATTTATTTGCTGTACCTTCCGGGTCGAATGGCATGGATGGGTGCCAGTCCGGAGATTCTTCTCGAAAGGAAAGGTAACAACTGCCGGACGATCGCCCTCGCTGGAACATCAGTGGCCGACCATGCCAATTCAGTAACCTGGACAACTAAGGAGATTCACGAACAGCAGCTTGTGAGTGATTTTATCGAGGGAATACTCAATGATTTTCATTTTTCAGATTACCGGAAATACGGCCCGCATACTGTGCAAGCCGGGCATTTGTTTCATTTGGGTACTGATTATGAATTTGATGCCGATCCCACAGTCATCAATTTTGGGAAACTGGCATCATCACTTCATCCCACGCCGGCTGTATGCGGACTTCCCAGGGAACAGGCCATGGATATTATCCGTCAGGTTGAAAAGCACGACCGGGGCTATTATACCGGATTCATAGGGCCTGTTAACCTTAATGGTGAAAGTAACCTGTTTGTAAACCTCAGATGTCTGCAATTTGTGAACAATGGCCTGGTGATTTATACCGGTGGTGGCATTACCAGGGGATCAGATGTTGATAAAGAATGGGAAGAAACGGTTCAAAAAGCCCAAACTTTGTTGTCAGTGTTGGAAAAAATGTAGAATTTCGCGGCCATTAATCTGAGTCTATTCGATTGTGTACGAGTAAAGAAATAAAAAGCCACAGTTCACAGATTAAATTATGAAATATTCAGAACAGTGTTGAAC
>JABMQA010000130.1 GCA_013203545.1 Bacteroidota bacterium | reverse complement strand
CGCCTTGGTCCCGCAATTGCGGGATGCCGGGTGGTGTGGGGGGACAGCGGCGCGAGCCGCTTCCTACCCGATTAGTTATGCATATGTGGAGACGTTGGTGGGCAACCCGGTACGGGTTGTGGTATATTTTAAACCCCAATACCGCATCCGGGATACCGATACCCACATAGGGATAAGCTATACCGGGTTTTCCGTCCATCTCAGCAAATTGTCAACTGTCATTATCCAATCTGACCGAATAACAGCATCACGAAGTAATTCTCCTGAGTTCAGACATTAACGCCTTTTTATTCTCTTCATCGGTAGCCGAATGGCCGGCATTAGTAATATTCAGTGTAGAATTGCTTAACCCGGAATGTAAACGAAATGCCTGTATTGGAGGACAGATAAAATCGTACCTTCCCTGGACAATCGTTGTTTTGATATCCTTAATTTTATCCACATTATCCATGATATAATCTTCGGGCAGGAAACAATTGTTGGCAATATAGTGTGCTTCCAGAATGGCCAGGGATTTATATGAAAACGTACCCAGGATATCTTTTGGGTCATCAATTTTATGGATCGTATAAAACGACATTTCGTAATAGGCCCATTCATAGGCAAATTTATCACTGACCTCCTTGTCGTCGGATAACATATTTTTCAAATAGTACTTCACAGGGTGCTCTCCTTCCGGTACCAGACTTGAAAATCTTCCCCATACATCCGGGAAGAATTCCTTTATCCCTCCCCCGATATAATGTTCGAGGCCATATTTATTGGCCAGCCAGATACCTCTTAAGATCAATCCCAATACGCGTTGTGGGTGTTGGATGGCATATACCAGTGCAAGCGTACTTCCCCATGAACCCCCGAAAATGTAAACTTTTTCAAAACCCAGCTGATCCAGAATAATGTTGATATCGCTAACTAGATCCTCTGTGGTATTATGCTCGATGGAGCCAAAAGGCTTGCTTCTCGACGAGCCCCTCTGGTCGAAAAAGATCACATTGTACCTTCGTTTATCAAAAAACACCTTGCTCTTATCTCCAAATCCTGCTCCCGGCCCACCGTGAAGATATAAAACCGGGATACCTTTCGGATTACCATATAATTCGTAATAAAGCTGGTGACCACCGGAAACATCGATGTACCCGGTTTTGTAGGATTGAACATTTTTAGTTGTAGCCATCGTTTGAGGTTTTTAATTTGAAGTAAATTACTGTTAGCAAAATGTTGTCTGCCAAAAATACACTTTTTGGTAGATTTCAATTTTGTCCGTCTTTAATCTTTTTTGTCTCCGATGATATGCCTTGTACCGGACTTGCAATACTGATCGGCATGTACTGCATAAAACTGTTTTTTACAAAGGCATACTAATTATTAACATAAGGACAATCAGGATCAACTCAGGTTGCCAAAATAATCATCCCAGCCCACATGCTTTCTTCCTGCAGCAGCCTCATAATCTGAATTGATGTTGAATTCACCATTTCTTATCTTTGTATAAATTCCGGCAATCACCGTTCCCAAAAATTCCCCATTCGCTTTTTGCTGGAATTCCAGGTAGGCTTCGGGGGTCATCTCTTCATAAACGAGTGTTGTGCCGAATGCCAGGTTCAGATATTCTGCCAGTTGCTGCTGTGTAATCGCGTTACCGGCAAGGTTAAATATTTTGCCGTTGCTGTTATCATGAAGGATAATTTGAGTATAAGCATAGGCCAGTTCATCCCGGGTGGTGTAAGAGCACAAACCCTCCCCAGCACAGTTGGCAACCTTTCCTTCCTTCCTGTAATTCTCAATGTATTCCAGATCGGGTTCAATATAGAGTCCATTTCGGCCAATGGACCATTCGAGTCCGCTTTCCGTAATATCTTTCTCTGTCTGCCGGTTGCTTTTTACAATGGCGTCAAAGGAGGATTGCCCATCTTCGCCAATGATGCTGGTATAAACAATTTTTCTCACACCTGCCTCTTTTGCTGCATTGATAATGTTTTGGTGCTGCCCGATTCGTTTGTCAGGTGCATCCATACCTGAGACGATCAGAACCACATCAACACCCTGCAGGGCGGCAACAAATTCAGCATTACTGGAGTAATCTCCTTTTCTGATTTCCACACCCAGATGTTCGGCTTTAGCAGGTGTACGGGCTATTCCAATTACATTTTCTTTTCCGATCCCATTGATCAGTTGTTTAATGATTGCGGCTCCCAATTGTCCGCTGGCGGCTGTTACGGCTATTTTCATATTTTATTGGATTTGTTTGTACAATATTAATGCTTAAGATGAGAATTTGTTTGATTTTCAGAAAAAAGGAAAGCTGGGAATATTTATAATAGTAAGCAAAGTACTTCAACTACTTTTTATAAAAACGTTTTGAAACATGGAGGAATACGAGTTGGTTTGCGCCCCGGGCCGCCATTTCGGAGGATCCGGGTATTTTTCTGATCCTTTGCAATTCTTACACATCCAACAAATGTCGCTTAAACATTATTTGTGGTAGTTGATCTCGTTTTTATAGCAATTCAACAATCTGAATATTATTACCACAAGTATCATTGAAAACAGCAAGTTTTGCCGTTCCT
>JABMQA010000129.1 GCA_013203545.1 Bacteroidota bacterium | reverse complement strand
ATATTCACCCGTGGAGACCAGTCAAGAGGGATAGATATTCAAAACGGGGGAATCCGCTTACATAATTATGGGGGGATTAAATTGAATTAAATTGCACCTTTCTGCTTATTCCAATTTCCAATAAAAAAACCGATTGCTTTTTATCTGGGTAATCCCTTTGAAAGCTTGACCAGTAAGCAATTTTTGGCCGGATGAAACTGTAGTAGTGAACAGTACAAACAAATCTTAACATTTTTTCACTTGATATCAGTTGAAAATTTTCCTATTTTTAGCGCATCATTTATCCCTGATAATTGTTTTTAACCACAAATTTTTTACTATGAAATTTTTCTACCCATTGCTGATTGCACTATTCCTATCAGCTACAATCCTCGCCCAGGTACCCCAGGCCTTCAATTACCAGGCAGCAGTCCGCGACAATGCAGGGAATGTTCTTATCAACCAGAGTGTTTCCTTCAGGATGAGCATTTTGCAGGGAAGCACCTCAGGCTTGCCGGTATTTGTGGAAACCCATGACACCGTTACCAATCAGGCAGGCCTGGTAAATCTTGACATCGGTGACGGTAATGTGGAATATGGGGATTTTTCAGGTATCAAATGGCAATCCGGATTGTATTTTTTACAAACCGAAATCGATACAGATGGAGGAATCAATTTTCAGATCACAGGCACTACCCAGCTGCTATCCGTGCCCTATTCCATGTATTCGGGCCTCTCAGAAGGCCTGGAGCTTACAGATAATAACGGAAAGAAATACCAATTGGCCGTTGATACCTATGGGAATCTGATTACAACAACACAGCCTGACCTGGCGTGCGGTCAAATCCTTGTAGATCCACGGGATGGTCAGAAATATGCTACAGTAAAAATCGGAACCCAATGCTGGATGGCTCAAAACCTTAACACAGGTGTGAGGATTTCGGGTGTGAACAACCAATCCGATGATGGGATCATTCAGAAATATTGTTATAGCAATGATACAGTTTATTGCGATACCTATGGTGGTTTGTATCAGTGGGATGAAATGATGGATTACAGCACTACACCGGGAACGATGGGGATATGCCCCCCGACAGGAGGCTGGCACATTCCCACTGATGGCGACTGGTGCATCCTGGAAGCGTATGTTGATTCCACAATAATCTGTGATGATACAGGCCTGAGAGGTACTGACGGTGGCAATAAACTTAAAGAGGCCGGAACGCTCCACTGGTTCTGGCCAAACCTGGGAGCAAGCAATTCGAGCGGATTCACCGCTCTTCCAGGGGGTATAAGGTCTTCCGGTAGCGGTTCATTCCTTTATTTTCAATACCAGGGCTATTTTTGGACATCAAATAAGTACACCACAAATGCCTGGCACCGAATCCTGTACACCGGAGAGCAAAAAGTGGGAAAATATGCAGGAAACACCAAAAACGGTCACTCGGTACGTTGCGTCAGGGGAATCAACTCCCCTCCCACTTCACCCTCAAATCCCAATCCACATGATTGGGCTTTCAATACACCAGTAAATACCTCACTTTCATGGTCATGCACCGACCCTGAAAATGACCCCATAACCTACAATATTTATTTCGGAACTGACAGCCTCCCCCCATTGGTAATGTCAAATAAACATGATCCTGACTTCACTCCCGGACCATTGAATTTTGCCACATACTATTTCTGGAAAGTATGTGCCCAGGATGACAACGGTAATTTGACAGAAGGGCCCCTCTGGACCTTCGCAACCGCAGGGGACCCCATGGAATTGTGGTGATCCGATTACGGATTCACGCGACGGGAAAACCTATAATACTGTTCGGATTGGATGGCAGTGCTGGATGGCAGAAAATCTCAATGTCGGGGTTAGGATTTCAGTTAATACAAACATGAGCAACGATGGAATAATTGAAAAATATTGCTATGATGACTCTCAAATAAACTGTTCGAAATATGGAGGATTATACCAGTGGGACGAAATGATGAACTACAATACCAACCCGGGGACGCAGGGTATTTGTCCGCCTTCTGGCGGATGGCATACCCCCGCCGATTTGGATTGGTGTGAAATGGAGCAATGGCTGGACGGATCGGTTGATTGTAATGCCTTAGGACCCCTTTGTGCAGAGTGCGGAGGTGAACTCAAAATGCGTGGTATATACTATTGGGATCCACCCAACACCGGCGCTACAAATTCTGTTGGTTTTTCAGCTTTTGCCGGTGGATACTGGGATTCTGGCTCCGTTTACTTCATTGATCTAGGACTCTATGGCCATTTCTATACCTCAACGGAACTTGATGGGACCTATGCCATAATACGTTCGTTGGAGAACTCTTCTGCTGATTTATTTAGACTAAATTCCCCTAAATTAAATGGCTTCAGTGTACGGTGTATGAAGGATTAAAAATACCATTTCGGATCAAGCATAAAAATATGAATTTTTAACCACCAGAAATCCGGTTGTAAAATTCATATTTTCTGAGTATTAAAAGGTTTTTTCAAACTGTTGTAACTAAAAATACTATGAAAAAAAATATCTCTGTTTTGATTTTGATAATAATTTTCCTGTCATCAACCACCATTGCCCAGGCTCCCCAGGCCTTTAAATATCAGACAGTAGTCCGCGACAACTCCGGGAATGTCCTCATCAACCAGCAAGTTTCATTCAGGATGAGTATTTTGTACCAAACCGCCTCTGGCCTGCCCGTGTATATTGAAACGCACGATACTGTTACCAATCAGGCAGGCCTGGTAAATCTCGATATCGGTACCGGAAATGTTGAATATGGGGATTTTCAGGTAATAAACTGGCGAACCGGGGAGTATTTTCTGGAAACCGCTTTGGATACGGCCGGAGGTAGCAACTATCAGGTCACCGGCGCTACCCAGATGCTGTCCGTACCCTTTACCCTGTATTCGGATCTTGCGGGAGGCATGGTACTGACGGATGAAAAAGGAAACCAATACCAAATAGGTATTGATACGCTTGGAAACCTGGTCACTTCCTCACTTCCCGGCTGGGAATGCGGCGACATTCTGATTGATGAGCGCGACGGACAACAATATACAACCGTTGCCATTGGTACACAGTGCTGGATGGCGGAAAACCTGAACACAGGCATTATGATCCAGAGCGTCACAGGCCAGCAAAACAACGATACCATCGAGAAATGCTGTTACAACAATGATATTGCCAACTGCGATGAATATGGCGGATTATATCAATGGGATGAGATGATGCAATACATCAGCGATCCGGGTACACAGGGAATATGTCCGCCAGCTGGCGGATGGCACTTGCCTGATACTTATGAATGGTGCAGTATGGAGTATTATCTGGATACCAGCATCTCCTGTGAAATGATTGGACTTACCGGAACCGATGTTGGTGGCAAACTGAAAGAAACCGGAACAACTCACTGGATGGCACCCAATACAGGGGCAAGCAATTCAAGCTGATTTACAGGGCTTCCGGTAAAATACTTCAATGACTTTGGATTTTTTGATATGAAAAACAGCAATGGTATTTTCTGGACATCAACATCCTTCAACACTACCCAGGCCAGGTTCCGTGAGTTACTCCATTACACAGCGCAGATAAATCATAGTGCCTGGAATAAGGATTTTGGTATCAGTGTAAGGTGCGTTAAAGGCTACTACACCCCCAACCAGCCGCCCGAGGTACCTTCCAATCCAAATCCACCTATAGGTTCTGTTTATGCAAATAATTATTTGCATGTTGCCTGGTCATGTTCTGATCCGGACGGAGATCCTTTAACCTATGACCTATATTTTGGTTCTGAATCCAACCCGCCATTGGCTATAGCTGATATAGCCGACACAACCTATTGGTCTCTTTATAATTTACCGTATAACAATATATACTACTGGAAAGTGGTGGCCCGTGATATCCATGGCAATACAACAGAAGGGCCGCTCTGGTATTTTGTAACAGAAAATTTTCCATGGTATTGCGGCGATCCGCTGATTGATGAAAGGGATGGGAAAATTTAGGAAACAGTATTGATTGACTGGCAATGCTGGATGGCTGAAAATCTTAACATTGGAGTAATGACTGATTCAACCAATGACATGACCGACAACGGGATCATAGAAAAATATTGTATTGATAACAGCTATTATAAATGTTGGGACTATGGCGGTTTGTACCAGTGGGATGAAATGATGCAATACCAGATCACACCTGGCATCCAGGGTATTTGTCCCCCCGGCTGGCATATTCCTACTGATGAGGAATGGTGTGTCCTGGAGCAATATGTTGATGAAACCGTAAATTGCGACACAACTGGTTTTAGAGGTACTGATGGTGGCGGGAAACTCAAGGAAGCCGGAACAGATCACTGGGCCCCTCCTAACACTGGTGCAACAGATGCGTTTGGATTTGCTGCATTACCCGGTGGTTACAGGAATTTTGCTGACAGTACGGTCCACCTTTTTCAAACTGATGCTTATTTCTTTACATCAAATGATTACGGTTTATTAAATGTCCCATATAGACAATTTAATTACTATTCTTCAAAAATATATCGAAACTTTGCTGGGAAGATAAATGGTTTCAGTGTTCGTTGTATAAAATATTAAAAAAAACAATACGATGAAAAAAGTTCTATACCTATTTATTTTAATAGCCTTATCAGCATCCACCACAGCCCAGTCCCCCCGTGCCTTCAAATACCAGGCAATAGTCCGCGATAATTCGGGGAATGTGCTCGGCAACAAGCACGTTTCGTTTAAAATGAGTATAAGGCTGGAAAGTGCATCGGGTTTGCCGGTGTATGTGGAAACATTTGACACACTTACCAACCAGGCAGGCCTGGTAAATATTAACATTGGTTCCGGAATAGTGGAATCCGGCGACTTAACGGCGGTCAGATGGAAATCGGGCAAGTATTATCTTCAGGTGGAAATAGATACGACAGGTGGTTCTGATTATCAACCTATTGGCACCACTCAGTTGCTTTCCCAGCCTTATGCACTGTATGCTGATCTTACCGGAGGCCTGGTGCTAACAGATGAAAACGGGCATCAATACCAGCTTGGTGTTGATACGCTGGGAAACCTGCATACAACTTCACTCCCCGATTTTGAATGCGGCGATATCATAATAGACGAACGGGACGGGCAACAATACCCGACAATAGCCATCGGAACACAATGCTGGATGGCTAAAAACCTTAACATCGGGGTTTTTACAAACACCATATATAACCTTACCAACAACGGCACTATTCAAAAGTACTGTCACAGTAACAACACGGCCAACTGCGATGTATATGGTGGCCTTTATCAGTGGAATGAAATGATGAACTACGAAACCACGCCCGGTTCAGTGGGTATATGTCCGCCAAGCGGCGGGTGGCATATTCCTACCGATGCCGAATGGTGCATAATGGAACAATTTATCGATCCAACAATAATTTGTAATTCCACTGGCGAGAGGGGTGTTGATGGTGGGGGCAAACTTAAAGAAACCGGCACACTGCACTGGATGTCGCCCAACAACGGTGCCACAAACTCCACCGGATTTACAGCCCTCCCGGGTGGTTTCAGAACATCCGGAAGTGGCGGATCAAAGAATATCCATAAGTACGGGTACTTCTGGTCATCCGACTTAAATGGTTCATACTACGGCTGGGTAAGATCATTATACTATTATAGGGCAAAAGTATCGCGGTGGGGCGGTTTAAAAGTAAACGGCTATTCGGTGAGATGCGTAAAGTAATGTAATAAAACACCTGCCAACTTTTCGATCCATATCCTCCAAATAGCGCAAATCATCCTGTGAGCAACACTCTTTGATGGAAACTGTCTATTTTGGTGGTAAATATGTAAATAGATCGATACTTAACATAACATTAACAAGATAGTCAATTAGTTGGCAAAAAATTAACATTTTGCATAGTACTATTGTTTCATGATTTTTAACACAAATAATTAATAACAATAAATAATCAATTAAAAAGGAGAATATCATGAAAACAAACAGAATTATTGCAATCGCAACATTTGTATCAATTATGTTTATGACAGCTATCACAACCCAACTCGCAGCAAGCGAAATCACAATTTCATTACGAAAGGCCATGGGCAAGGCCGAACTTGTTAAAGCGTTGCAAGAACAGGCTGACCCGGCAGATTTTCTGAAAAGTGGAGATTTAGAATTCTATATTGTTGATATTAAATTTAATGGGGATTTATTTCACGTCTTCGCCACAAGAGAAGAATGGGCCAAATTTTACAACAATGAAGGTCCGACCAGTTCCATGGGAGGCAACGATGATGGTTATAGCGATTATCTTAAAAGAAAAAAAGTTAAAGAGTCGTTGACTGACAGACAATAGGAAAATTACAACAAGATAAAGAGGGCCTCATCAAAACTGGTGGGGTCTTTTTTTTATTCAATTACATTGAATATTTTAACCCTTGATTTATGCGGATCTGATTGTTGTCCTGTTTATCGAATTACAACTACCTCAATTTTTTTTTATACTTTGGCTTTCATTTTAATAACCAAATAATTCTTTGCTATGAAAACAAGATTACTCATCCTGATTATGGGCCTGATATCAGTTTTTTCCCATGCCCAGGCCCCACAAACATTCAGTTACCAGGCAGTAGCCCGGGATAACAGCGGAAATGTTCTTGCCAACACAAATGTATCATTCCAGATTGGCGTCCTGCAAAGTAGTGCTTCAGGTACAATAGTTTACAGTGAAACTCACAATTCAACTACCAACGGATTTGGCTCAGTTAACCTGGAAATAGGGAATGGCATTGTGGTTTCTGGTGTCTTTTCAGATATTGACTGGGGAAACAGTAATTATTTTCTGCAAGTGGAAATGGACGAAACCGGTGGAACAAATTACCAGTTGATGGGAACTACGCAATTGTTAAGTGTACCCTATGCCCTGCATGCTGAAACCACCGCCAATCCTGATGACGGGGACTGGACTTTATCAGGTAATGATATGTACTCAACAGTAACAGGTAATGTGGGTATTGGAACAACAAGTCCCACTTATCGATTGCATGTTACAGGTTCAGGATCGAGTCCTGTACTTAATGTACATAACACAGGATGGGGAAGGGGCCTGCGGGTTTATACAACCAGTGCATGTGCCATCTGGGTTGAGAAGGCCGGAAACCATGGATTAAGGGTTACGCAGGCAAACGGTAATGGGGTAAATATTACCAATGCCAATGGAAACGGCATTCACGTAGCTCAGGCGGGAGGCTATGCAGGATATTTTAATGGTTCGGGGTATTTTGCCGGCAATGTTGGAATTGGTGAATTTTGGCCGGCAGCTAAACTGGAAGTAAATGGAAATATAATAGCAGATTATCCAACACTTTCCAATCATGTAGCAACCAAACAATATGTGGATGACCAGTTAATCAAATATGAAAATATAATCCGGGAACTGGAAGCATCCATTGAAAAATTGAATAAGAAAATCATTGAATTGGAAAATGAATAGAAAAAGATCACTGTCCACTCACGAACACTCCCTGTTCGGATTAGTGACCGTTTCAGAATTATTTATTCGGGATGAGAAGGTGTCCTCCTGAAAAACAACCTGTAACCATTCTTGGCACATCAATGGATTAAACGAAAGAATTGTGTTGATGCAGGTTAAATAATAATTTTTCAGATAATTAAATGCTAAGGTCATGATCCAGGACATCGTACCCAAATTAATGTTTGTTTTACTAATTCTATCGGTGATTGCTATCTTTCAATCACTGCTTATGGCTTTTTTCCTTTTCTTCTCGAAAAAAAACGCGCCCGTTGAACGGAATATCCTGGCTTTTTTATTCCTAATATTTTCCGTCTTTATTTCAGGATCGCTCATGATCATGTATGGGCAAACCATGACAGCCCACAGTATAGCACACATTGCCAGCCTAACTGTGTTCCTGGCACCCCCCACCCTTTACTTTTTTATTCTTTGCAAAACCAACCCACATTTTCAGCTCTCATGGAAAGATTTGGTTCATTTTATCCCGTTTATTGTAGTTGTAACTGTTATGGTTTTCCGTTTATCAACCGACAAACAAAATGTACTGGTCTTTTTTACACCTTACGGGATTTCGTTGTTGACACTGTTGTTCGTTCAAAATTTTATTTACCTGGCTAAAGTTTACCAGCGGCTTCACCGGTTGGGCATTCCTGTTTTCCGTTTCGGTAAAAGCGGCCTTAGCTTACAACACAAATGGTTACGAAACTTAATGCTGGTTACCACTTCTGTACTGATCATAAAATTGGCACTATTTGTACTTTGGAATGTATTTTCACTGGTAGGAATTTGCATTTTTTTTACCGGTGTGTTTTTTATTTTTTCGTTTGTTATCCTCAATGCGACGATCCTGGTTGGTTTGTCAAAACCCGGGATATATTCCATTCCTCCCAAATACCAAAATTCCAGCTTATCCCAAAATATCAGCACGTCATATCTCCAAACCCTGGAAGATACAATGAAAACTGAAATGCCCTTCCTTGATCCGCTGATATCCCTGGAGAAATTAGCAAAGCATGTTAAAATACCGAAAAACCAACTTTCACAGGTAATTAATACAGAAACAGGACTGAGTTACAACGATTACATCAATAAATACCGGATACAACAGGCTCAATCCATCATTTCAAAATTGAACGGGAACGGCGAAACGTTGCTGGGAGTTGCTTATGATGTTGGTTTTAATTCCAAATCAACATTTAATACAGCCTTTAAAAAATTTACCGGAAAAACACCCTCGGAATACCGTAAGCAAAACAGGGTGGAAGCTTTCAAATAAACCTTTCTGTTTCAGCCTGATTAATTCATAAATTTTTCTGGATTTTGCATTGTTTAGGTTCGAAATTATAATTTCGGACGACCTTCCCATTCCTATCTGCTAATTTGGCGCCCTCTAACATAAAACTAAACATAGCTATGATTAATTACAAATTTAAATGCCTGATTTTATGGACTGGGATTACGATCCTATCCAGTAGTGCTTTTGCAGAGATTATTTTAGTCCCGCAAGATAGCCCGACGATACAGTCGGCTATCAACATGGCTCAGTCCGGAGATACAGTACTGGTCGATACGGGTATCTACTTCGAGAATGTCAATTTTAACGGCAAGAATATTACATTGACAAATAAATTCATTCTTGATCTGAATTCAGACTATATTCTGAATACCATAATCGATGGAAGTAATCCAACATCAGCCGATACCGGAAGTTGCGTGGTATTTGATTCAGGCGAAACAGCCGATGCCATATTGATGGGGTTTACCATTAAAAACGGTACAGGGACCTCCTATGATTTTGGTGGACCCAATGGTGTGTGGCGCGAAGGAGGTGGTATCATTCTTTCCTATTCATCACCAGTTATTAAAAACAACCTGATCCTTCAAAATGAAGCAGCCATCGTTTCGGGGGCCAATGGCGGCGGCGGCGGTGGGATAAGCTCCATGTTTGGTAATCCCACGATTGTAAATAATGTAATTATACAAAACCAGGCCAGTTATGCCGCAGGCCTTGTTCTGAACTGGTCGGGGGGTACAATTGCAAACAACATAGTAGCTTTTAATGAAGTAACAGGAAACATCGGAACCGGGGGAATTATGGTATGGTTTGACGGACCTGAACCTGCATTTGTCGAGAACAACACGGTGGTAGGAAACGTATCGACACAGGATGCCGGTGGCATTTCAGTAACCGGAGTTGCGGCCACATTGCGTAATAATATTGTCTGGGGAAACATCCAAAGCACAGGTGGCCAGATTGTAGCAACTCCTGCCAGTACCGTGGAATATAACAATGTTCAGGACGGATACCCGGGACCCGGAAATATCAGTGAAAACCCGCTGTTTGCCGGTTCGTTCTTTTTGTTGTCCCAGGATTCACCCTGTGTGGATTCCGGTGATCCCGATGTGGTATATTATGATAAGGAAAATCCTGCCAGCCCGGGTAATGCATTGTTCCCTTCGATGGGAGGTTTGACCAACGATATGGGAGTTTACGGCGGACAACATGCTGTTGAATTGCCTTTGATCATAATGGAAAAAATCGATGTGGACGACAATTTTGTATTTGAAAATGTGGAAATCGGAACAACGGTAACTCAATCAGTTGTAATCAACAATACGGGATCGGAAGAACTCACCATCGACAGCATCACTTTTGCAAATTACAGTCCATCCCTTTTGATTGACTATTCATTTGAATCCCTGTTACCCTTTGTTTCAGATACTGTTTCAATAGCATTTTCACCTGTGGATACAGTTACTGTTTATGATACTGTTTTGATCTATCATCAATTTACACAGGTCACAAATCCCTTCAAAATTCCGGTGTATGCTACCGCTTATGGGGCAACCTCCGTCGATCAGGATATTCATCCCAACAAAACTGAACCGGAGCTTAACATTTATCCCAATCCGGTATCAGAAATTGCCAAAATAAGTTTTTACATGGACGAAGGCGGTCAAACAACGCTTGAGATCTTTGATCTTTTCGGCAGGAGGATTACAATATTAAAACATGGCATCGTAAAGCCAGGATTAAATATTTGTGAGATTAGGCGGGAAAAGCTTATATGTGGAACGTATATCTGCAGACTCACTACGGCTTCGGGTAAGGTAGCGTGTCAGCGGATAATTTTTAATTAAGCTACATTTGGTAAATAAAATGATAAATCAAAAAACAATCAAACATGAAAACACTTTCAATTTGTATTATTATACTGCTATCGGGCCCCTTCCTGTATTCCCAGAGTAGTAAAGATTCACTGGCCATCGAAAAAGCCGCACGTGACTATGTGGAAGGCTGGCAGGCCGGTGATGCGGAACGGGTAATGAATGCCGTTTCGCCCGAACTTAAAAAGCGCGTTGTTATAAAAGATAAAGAAGGGAATTATTTTATTTCCGATATGAGCGCTTCCCTCCTGGTTTATGCTACCCGCAATAATAAAGAAGGCGTCAGGGTTCCTGATAAGCAACCGGAGGAAGCATTTATGCTGTATGTGGATATTCTCGACATCAGCGGGAATGTGGCCAGTGTAAAAGCATGGAACACCAAATACGGTTTCCTCGACTACTGCCACCTGGCCAGGTTTGGCGAGGAATGGAAGATCGTAAATGTGCTTTGGGACTGGTTACCGGAGGAGTAAGAACTTAAAATTTATCTCTCTGAGAGGCTGTCTAAATTTCGTTTTCAGACAGCCTCATAGTTTGTATTACCCTTTTATTATCTAAGCTCCGGAATTCTCCCGATGGTAATAAATTAACCCTTAAATATTGTAACTAAATTTCATGAATGACTTCGGTGGGAACATTCGGTTTATTTTTTAGATATCTTGAAAATAGTTAGATCCTTAACATAACTTTAACAATCCCCCTATTTAATTGGCTACAAATTAACATTTTGCATAGTATCATTGCTTCATGATTTTTAACATAAATAATAAATAATCAATTAAAAAGGAGAATATCATGAAAAAAAACAGGTTTTTACTAATTGCAGCATTTGTATCGTTTACGCTGATGAGTTTGGCAACCACAGAACTCGGAACGAATGACATCGTTATTCCACTTAAAAAAGCTATGTACCATGTTGAACTTGTTAAGGCCTTGCACGCCCAGATAGATCCGGCAGAATTTCTGACTGGTGAAGGTTCAACGTCCTACACTGCTCAAATCTTCGTTAATAAAGACATGTATCTTGTAAAAGGTACAGATAGTGAATGGAGGGCGTTTTTCTATGGGGATTCAAATCTCATTGGAAACACCGATGAAGTGCACAGTTCATTTAGCGAGGGAGAACTCGTTGATTGTAATGGTGATAAGACAAAAAGAAAGAAACGCAAAACCCCATTGGAGGATAGGCGATAGGGATTAACCCTTAGCAAGATATGAAGATCTCATCAAAACTGGTGGGATCTTTTTTTTTATATCCATGAAGTTGTAGAGGATAACCGGATTACTCCCGATTTTTCACGAACTAATACAAAGTAAAACCCAGCATCACTCCTTCAACGACCTGGGACTCTTGCCATCCTTCCAGTGACGTTCGATTTTTTCAAGGGAAACACCCTTGGTTTCGGGCAGGAAGAAATAGCCCCATACCAGGCCCAAGATACCTATTCCCGCATAAAACCAGAATGCCCCTGCCGGATTTCCATTGTTAACGGTTTGTTCAATAAATGAGTTGGTGGCCGGGTCGTACATCTTTTCCGTGGTCATAATACCGGAACCCGAAGCCGTAAATAATTTTACGATCTTAAAAAAGGTAAAAGCAACTACTCCGTTAAATAACCAGTTGGAGAGTGAACCGATGGAAGATCCGACCCCCCTTACACGAACCGGGAAAACTTCAGAAATTATAAGCCACCCCAGAGGGCCAAGGCTGATTGCAAAAAATGCGATGTAAACAAGGACTATTATAATGGCAAACCACTTCCCCAACGGACCCAATGAATCGTGATAGGCAAAAATTGTCCCGAGAGCAATCAATGAAAAAATAATACCGGTGAGACCTATAAAAAAAAGTTTTCTTCTCCCGATCTTATCAATTAAAAAAAGTGAAAGGATTGTAAAAAGAACATTAATCACACCAACACTCACTGCGCCCCATATGGCAGCCCGCGCACCTTCAAAACCCGCGATCACAAATATTTTAGGGCTGTAATAGATCACCGTATTGATCCCTACAAATTGCTGGATAAACATGATCCCCACGGCAATGATCAGT
>JABMQA010000128.1 GCA_013203545.1 Bacteroidota bacterium | reverse complement strand
GCGCTGATGCAACAGGATGAGGAAAAGGCGGTTGAATTCAGAAACCGGCACCGTGAGATATTTTATGCTTCAATAAAAAATTTCAGGGGCAGAATTTTACAATATTATGGAGACGGTACCCTGAGTACTTTCTCCAGTGCCATCGATGCCGTTAAATGTAGCATTGAGATGCAACTGGCGTTTCAAAAAGAGCCTCAGATTCCGGTAAGAATAGGGATACATTCCGGTGATATTATTTTCACTGAAGATGATATTATAGGCGACGGTGTAAATGTTGCTTCCAGGGTAGAATCCCTGGCAGCCGTTGGGAGCGTTTTTATTTCAGAGAAAGTTTACGATGAAGTCAAGAATCAGTCTGGAATTCAAACTGTCTCTATGGGCGTATTTGAACTGAAAAATGTGGATAAACCTTTGGAGGTGTTTGCCATCACCAACCCGGGCCTTGTGGTTCCTGAAAAGAATCAGATTACGGGTAAGTTAAAAGATACACCAATCCATGATCCGAAGCTATTGCGGAAAAAGAGAAAAAGAGCAGCCATCAAATGGATTTTTATCATTTTGGCTGCCACTATAGTAGGGTACCTGTTTTTCAACCAAAATATCTTTGAAATAGCCAGACAATTCTTCCCGTCCTCTGATCAGACTATTTCAAAAAAGTCCATCGCAGTCTTACCCTTCATAAACGATAGCAACGATTCAACCAATGTTTATTTAATAAACGGGTTAATGGAATCCACACTGAACAACCTTCAAAAAATTAAAGACTTAAGGGTAATCTCCAGGACATCCGTTGAAAAGTACAGAAACTATCCTAAAACAATTCCGGAAATTGCACGGGAGTTGAATGTAAAGTACATTGTTGAAGGGAGTGGTCAAAAAATTGGCGATCAAATATTATTTAATATTCAACTCATTGATGCTTCGAGTGACAAACACCTGTGGGCTGATCAATACAACCGGGAAACAAAGGATATTTTTGAATTGCAGATGGAAGTTGCAAAAATCATCGCAGATAAAATAGAGGTAATCATCACACCTGAAGAAGAAGAAAGGATTAATAAACCGCCCACTGATAACCTGGTGGCTTATGACTATTTCCTGAAAGGTCTTGATTTGATGTTTAAAGGAACCCGTGAAAGTCTGGAAGAAGCGATCTCCTACTTTCAAAAAGCAACTGTGTATGACGATGGATTTGCCAATGCTTATGCAGATATTGCAATAGCATACTTCTATTTGGATATTTTCAAAACAGAAAAACAATATGCAGACTCGATTCTCAAATATGCGGATAAGGCTTTGTTGAATGACCCAAAATTATCCCAGAGTTTGATGGCAAAAGCCTATTTTTATATGAACAAAGCAGAATATGAACTGGCAGTCCCTTACCTTGAAAAAGCGTTGGAATATAATCCGAACTCAGCCATCGTCATCAATACCTTGTCAGATTTCTATGCCAACTATTTACTTGATACGGAGAAATACCTGGAATATGCACTGAAAGGCATTCAATTGGATATCGCAACGCATGATTCAATTACAGCAAGTTATATTTATTTGCACCTGAGCAATGCCTTTATTCAATCCGGTTTTATAGATGAAGCAGAAGAATACATCAACAAATCATTGGAATATTATCCGGAAAATTTGTATTCGGCATATGTAAAAGCTTACATCCTGTATGCAAAAAACGGAGATCTCCGGCAAACAAAAGAACTTTTAGTTGAAGTGCTTAGTAAGGATACTACCCGTTTGGATGTCATGCAGGAAGTGGGGAAAATCTGTTATTACATGAGGGATTATGATAGTGCCTATAAGTATTATAAAAAATTCATTGAAATCAGGGAAGCTCAGAATCTGGTTATTTACAGAGGGGAAGATGCAAAAATCGGAGTTGTACTATCCAAATTGGGTCTGACTGATGAATCTGAAAGATTGTTTAGTGATTTTAAGGATTATGCTGAAAACAACAAATCTGTTTATAAACATTTGAGTTTGGCAGCATATTTTTCCTACAAAGGCGATACGAAAAATGCCCTTGAGCAGATGAAGTTGTTTTCACAACAAAAAAATTATCATTACTGGATAATTCTTTTTTTAGAAATAGACCCGCTTATGGATAATATTAAGCATCACCCTGAATTCAGAAAAATATTGAATGATATCAAAAATGATTTCCGGAACTATCATAAGCGGGTAAAGGATTCGCTTGAGGGGAAAGGGCTGCTCTGATTGCAATTCATCCAATGGTTTATACTGAGGCAGGGTTTGAACAAATAATTTTTTATTTATTCACCAATTTTTTAATTCAACTTCAAGCTCTTGCTTATCGACAAAGATTCCAGAAAGATAGTCTTCATTTGATTTTTGTGCCCATTCAATTTTC
>JABMQA010000127.1 GCA_013203545.1 Bacteroidota bacterium | reverse complement strand
GGGTTTAACAGAAAGCCATGAAGAACTTTCTGTTACCGACCAGGAAGTAAGTGATTTTACTGTAAATGACGTAATACCGCCAGTAGCCATTTTATCCTGATTGGCCTGAGCTACTGGTAATGGGGGTGTAGCCGTTACATCCTGATTGGTTTGAGCTACTGATAATGAGGGTATAGCTGTTCTATTACTATTGCTATTGACCCAGAAACCACAAGTAATAGGCAAATTCCCAAATCCAATATTCACCTCATCCCTTGTCGTGTCGCAAACTGTCAAAATCTGCCATTGCAAGTTATATTGCTCGTTCATTTGTCCGAGAAAAATAGATGTTGGATTATGTGGCGATGTTACCTGCCCACCTTCACCATGCAATATTGTCCATAACCCTTCACCAATCATAGGCTCGTTGGCTTCGAGTGTTGTCCACGAACCTTCAAGGCCTATTTGATCTTCGCCTGCATCAGCAGTTGTTGGAATTGCATTAAATTGTATTTCAACCAGATCATAGGATGAATTACACGGGGTAGATGTTGTCCAGCGCAGAATGTAGATTTCACAAAGTTGCCCTGTAAAGGTTGTGTTTGGATTATCAGGATTGTTAAATGATCCACCCTGACCGTTAACAATATCCCAAGTCCCCTCTCCTGTAGCAGGAGTATTGGCTTCCAAAGTGGTAGTAGTGGCAGTATCCATTAAGAGTTGGTCTTCGCCTGCATATGCAGGGGTAGGCTGGGCATCAAATTCAATACTTACATAATCTTCAGATGTACCGCAAGGGTTGGCAATAACCCATTTTAATAAGTAATACTCACAGTCTTCGCCGATAAAAAGTGTTGTCGGGTCGTTTATTTCCTCAAAGATGCCACTATTTCCGCTTAATACACTCCATGTACCAATTCCTGTTTCAGGTGAGTTGCCCTCAAGATATGTTGAGGTAGTTTCATCAGTGATATACTGGTTAGGACCAGCATTTGCCTGCGATGGCATGGGCGTACACTCGCCACAGGTTTCGTACCAACTGATGCCATTAAAGTAATTGAGGCATTTGGTGGTGATGTTGAATATCTGCATACCCACAGGCGGGTTTTCCAGGGCATCGCGTTCTTCGGTCGTCATGGTACGGATGCTGTTTTCAGAAGTTGACGAATGCATGGCAAAGGGCACACTCAGAAACTGCACCGTACCAAACACCTGAAATTCGCCTGTATTGCCGCTGTCGATTTGTTCTTCGAGCCAGAAATCGCCTTCCTGCCAGTCGATCTGGTCGAACGCTCCAACCAATACCTCACCCGTTCCAATGGCCAGGCTGATCAATCCCTGCGAATTGGTGGCCACGATATGTTGCTCCTGGTAAATGATCTCACCTGCAACATCGCCCTGCCGGATCGAAAACAATAAGGTAACATCCTGTAAAGGCACTACCTGGCCGGATTCGTTGCGGACTATGGTTTGGAAGTTGAAGGCTTGGGGGGATTGGGCCATCAATGTTGTACTCAGGCTGACTAAAAAAATAAAGAATATATCCTTTTTCATAATCATTGATTTTTTAAATATGTTCCAAATCTTGAAAGAACGTTGTGCTTTTCGAAAAAACGTTTTTTACAGTTCAACATCTTGTTTATAGTTCGCTTTCACCGTTTAGTGATGCATTGTGCCTTTGCGTCTCGCTTGATCATGAGTATACTTAATCCCTCAAACAACGGACACTAAAGCCACAACCCTTACTGAAGCTGATACGGTGGACGGCAGCACTGTTATAGTACAAGGCGCGAGCCCGGGCGCCAGCCGCTGAGTCCTCCGTCGAACCCCAGAAGGAACCAGTGTTGCCTGGGCCGCTGAACGAACCACCGCCGTGGCGGAAGCCGCCCGGCAGAGCTGTAAAACCACTTGAATTGGTTGCGCCGGTATTGGGGCTGCTCCAATGTGCTGTGCCGGTCTCTTTCATTTTTCCACCTGCCACGCTGCCTCCGCCAAGATAATCGGTTAAAACTGTCCATTCTACATCGGTGGGTAAATGCCAATCGGCGGGGCAGATACCCTGTACCCCTGCTATTGTGGAGTATAGCATCATTTCGTTCCATTGGTACAAACCTCCGTAAATATCACAATTGGCAGTGTTGTTACTATGACAATATTTTTCAATTACACCATTATTAATCATTTCTTGAGAACCATCGATTCTTGTTCCCACATTCAGGTTTTCCGCCATCCAACATTGATCACCAATCTGCACTGTTGCATATTTCTGCATATCCCGTGTATCAACCAAGGTATCCCCACAATTAATAAACGGTACAAAACCAAACGCCACATTCACCTCATCCCTTGCTGTATCGCATGCAGTAGAAATCTGCCATTCAAGAATATAATGCTCATTCACCTGCCCAAGAAAAATTGAATTTGGATCGTTGGGTGTTGTTACCTGCCCGCCTTCTCCTTGCAGGATCGTCCATAGGCCGGTTCCTGTTTCGGGTGTGTTGGCAGCCAGTGTAGTCCATGAACCAGGCAAACCAAGTTGATCTTCGCCCGCATCAGCAGTTGTTGGCAGAGTGAAAAAGTCAACAAATAAAGTATCTGTTGATGTAT
>JABMQA010000014.1 GCA_013203545.1 Bacteroidota bacterium | reverse complement strand
CCTGCAGGAGAAGGGGAGTGCCGGCGCGCAAGGCCGCTACATTACTCCTAATAGTCTTATTTTTAGATTGTAAATCATGTCCGTTCAGTTGTTTCGAAGGATGGGCGGTTCTCCCCCTCAAGGGGGAGTTAGAGGGGGTCTGACATTCAGGAAACGTAACATCCCCCTCACTCCCCATCATCACAAAATAAGCCTTACCCGGCTCCAGCACCCCAAGCGTGTTTATCCCAAACTCCGGCCAGTAAACATTCCATCCGGCAACTTCTTTAAGGATAACAATATCGGTTCCATCAAAAAGGGCAGCGACATCCACATCACACTCAGAAAGCACCGGGATCAGATTCCAACCTTCAGCGAGTTGCAATGTTTTGTCGTTCTCACGTGCGCCGGAAATAGTCAATTCAACATTGTCGGCTACTTTGACCTGGTAACCTTCGTGGGTATGCCAGGTGCCGAGGGTGTTGATGTTTTGTCCGGGCCAGAACATACCGGAGGCGTTTTTGAGGATGATGAGGTCGGATAGGATGGGATCGAAAATTAATTCGACATTATTATCAAATGGTGATGTGTAGCTTGAGATACCCGACCAGCCAGCTTGCATATTCAGTTGTTGGGTAAGCGGAGCCAAAGGTGTGGCAGAAACAAAATCAGACAATTCGCTCTCTACACCCAATATTTTGTATGCGGATACGGCAAAATAGTAAATTTTATTACCAGACAATTCCGTAATAGTGCTTGTTGTATCCGTGCTTAATATGTACTTTTTGGTTAAAACGCCATTTATATTCATTCCGTAATAAATAACATACCCGTTAATACCCGTTTGATTGTTTGCTGTCCAGGTTAAATGAACGGATTCGTAGTCCGGCACAACGGAAACGATCTGAGGTGGTAAAGGCGGATTATTCAACATCATCGGGATCAGTACCAGATTATTGGTTTCGTCAGATTCGGCAATCTGATTTAAAGCATCGGCCACAACTGCCAAATAATATTCACCGGTTATATTCAGGGCAGGTATTTTTAATGTATCGCTAATCGCTAAAAGGGAATCAACCGGATGATGCATAATAGGCATCGCATCGATGCAAAAATCGCCACTTTCTATTAGCGAATCCTGGGTAATATAATATCTTACTTCATAGGCAGCGGCATCGAATGTACCAGTGTTATCAATGGAATAATCCAGATACAAATCCGAACCATTACTTATTATCGTATCTGAAACCTGAACAGAATTAATATGTAGTTCCGGCAGCAACACAGTGATTTTTACGGTATCTTCAACTGTATTATCATCATAGTGGCAGGTGTATTTAAAAAGTGCCTCACCAGCTTCACTCAAACTGGCACTAAGATATGCTTTCAATGACAATGAATCCATTGTTGCGCTAAATGCCAACGAATCGAAAACGGATGAAATCATTTCGGATGAAAAGTAAACCGTATCATAGTCTTCAACATTGAATAAATACTGATCAAGGTCAAGGATGGTCTGTGGTTCCTGCTGCCTCAAAGTGATGTCCGGAATATTTAAAACGGCAATGGTGTCGACCGCAACGACCATCTGGTGCAGACATCTTTCAAAACCGAAATCATTGTAAATGCCATCGATGTTGTATTTTATCAGATATTCACCTGCAAGGGGGAAAATATAATCGAGACTGAAAATGTAGCTTGAATCCTGCGTAATTGCACTCGCTGTAATATCGAAAACTTCTTCCTGCCAGTCGGGTTTATAAACTGTTGCATGTACGGTCAATCCATCGGCCAGATCAAAATCGTTTACTTTCAAAGCAGACTTCATAGTTGTTGCAGTATTTGCCGTTACAGCCTCCATAGTATCGGGCAGATATGCAAACACATCCGATTGCAGGAATGCGATCGCATTAAACAGAAGTGTATCAGCGCCGGGATACTCAGATTCGAGCCATACATGCCATTTTCCAGGCATGGGATCGGGAATTTCCATACTGATGATACCCAGGTTCATATCGTGCTGAAAGGTTCCGGTTGCAAAGGTGGAATCGGCAATAGTCCCATCCGGCAGTTTCATCTTTAGCATTACAGTAAAAGGAAAAAGCGCAGATTCCAAGGATGATATATTAAAATCAACCAAAGTGGTTTCATTATCAATATTGAAGGAAGCTACAAGAGAATCCGGTATGAAAGTCCCGGTTGAAACAATATAACGTTCTTTGATGTCCGTGTAATTATCTTCTACGTTTTCAGGTGCCAGTTTTGTACTTTCGATGGTTATATTGTTGGTTTCGCAATACCCGAATTCAAAATCCTGTCTTGCCACCTGAAACCCGAGAATGTTTTTGAGGACAAGTGTATTTGTACCTTGTTCTATAGTCATAGCACAACCGTTATAGATTGAGGATTTCTCATCTGTGATGTTTTTCTTAAACAAAGTTTTGTCGTCATTAAAATAATATCGTTTGTCATCATTACTCGATGTATTGACTTTAAAAACACCTTTAAACAAAAAATTTCCAGGTACTGTTTTTGGAATAACATGCAACACCCTGTCCCCCTTACTATAATAAGCCAAATATGTTAGGTATATTGGTGTTTGAATAAAACCCAAATTTATCAATCCCTTCTGATAGTCAACCCCATTATTTGTATTCAGATTATCCAAATTTTGTCCAGCTGGTTTTATCACATCATGTTCATGGTTGATTATTGATGTGATATATTGGTTATTCTTAATAGAAGTAATGAAGGCGGTATAGTTATTAATAAAATATTGTTTGACAATATTTGGCAATAAATCAACATCTCCAATATTTTGATTAACAATATTATTCCTTTTGTAACTTTGCATATGGACTGCATCATCGTGGTTACCATGAAAAGTTGCAAAACCTACACCCTTATCTAATAGCGAACCAGAACTAATTGATACAATACCATCATGGTGATTGATTGCTTCCTCATGGATACAATTGTGAGGTCCACTACCTCCTAACTGAACATATGTATCAGATTGGTAAAATTTATATGTTGTTCCAAGCATTACGAAATAATCATCATAAACACCATCCTGATTATTCAAATCGGGCAAAAGGTTATTATGAATAAACCATGTAGCATCACTACCCAACTTCATGTCTTTTAATCCTGGTGCATGTCTATCATATCCTACTAACATTTGAAGAATTGGGCCACCAATAGTTTTATAATAAAGATTTGCACCAAGTGAGCCATGTGCCGGTGGTGCCATAAATAATACTTTTTCGATTTTCAATTTTGCATCATCGGGATATTGTGTTAAATATCTCAATGTAACCAATCCACCCATGCTGTGTGTTATAATCCCTATTTTTTGATTTGAGTAAAAAGATTTTAAATTTGATAATGCACTTTTTAAACATGTAGCGATATGATGATGAGAGCTATTGTAAGGATAATAGTATTGCCATGTATCGAAAAGTGAATTTGATTGGTTAAGAAGTTTAACAGTTGTGAACCAATAAGAAACTTCGTTATTAATAGCAATAGCATCGGGATTAATTTTAAAACTATAGGAGCCTTCCCAACCATGAATGAGCAGCAAGGGAATTTTAGAATAAGTTGACAAAAATGCATTATTAGGTGGTATTAGCATTGAAACTGGATATTCCCCAATTTGGTAATATTTCCAATAACTATCATAATCAGGAGATTGGTGATTATAAGGATATGAATTACCTTGGCAGATTTCAGCATCATTATGGAATATTAAAATTGCATTTCTGATAAAATCATTCTCTCGATCCGGGATGTAAGAAAATTTTATGTGTCCTATGCGATTGTTGTTTTGATCGAAAAAAATTATTTCATCATTAAAGGACCACTCAAGGATTGTTCCTACCGGTATTTCAGATTGCGTCGGAAAATAATTTATGTGTACATATCCGTTTTGGTCAATATTAAAATTATTAACCAACACATCTTCAATTATCCATTTCCCAAGCCAGTTTTTCTTTTTTATAGTGTAATGGTATCCTGCTTTTGCAATAGTCGGCCCTGATCCAGGATCAGATTTTAGTACATATAGTAAAATTCCATTATTTTGTGAGTTTATCGTAATAAAGTTTGTTTTGGTTTTAGCATCCTGTACACCAGCTGAATTAGTTACGGTAAGGCTGACGGAATACATGCCAGTATTACTATATAAATGTTCAGGATTTTGAAGGTATCTGTTTGAACCGGTTGATCCGTCGCCAAAATTCCATACCCATGATATGGGAGGATTTGAACCGCCTGATAAATCAGTAAACTGTACAAGGTTATTCAATTCAATATTGGTTTGATCGGCTGTAAAATCCGCATTGATCTGGGCACCAATGGTGTTTAATGTAAACAAACCGGATTGCCCTGCAATGTATGTGCCCATCGTATTCATATCGAACACGCCGGAATACCCGAAAATATTGGGCACTGCATAATTAGGCCCACCGAATGTGAATACATCGGAATAACCGGTTATGATTGTCTGCGAAATAAGTTGGTATGATTGTGCCATAATCGAAGAAAGCAGCAATGCAAAAAGAAAATATTTCAGTTTCATATTATTCGTGTATTTTATGTCATTATTAATTCAGGTTCCAGGTAAACCATCGTTTTATTAATACCTTTATAAAATTTCCCGGTTATCTGATAGGGCATTATGTGTTTGTGCTAAAGCATTGCCGATTTTTCCCATGCACGCCAAAACATACCGTCTTTAATCAGATAGCAGCAACCCTTATTTTCGTTCTCAAGTTTAAATATTTCTGAAACCTTCATTTTTCAAAAAATTTCACCCGCCTATGGCGGGGAAATAGTCAAATAGTAAAACGGACTTTGTCCGTTCCGCCACAGGCGGGATAGTCTAATAGTCTAATCCCTGGCACAGCGCACACTGAAACCGTTCGTCTTATTGGGGTTGCTGCGGTACACGGAGCCGAAGTTATAGAACATGTGCCGTCGCCACGCATTTGTCGATGAGTACTGCGTGGACGACCACCAGTCTCCGTAGGAGCCCAGAAGGCTGAACGAGATCCCGTTGTAGAAGCCGCCCGGAAGTGCAGAAAATCCATAATCATTGGTACCAAAATGGGTACTGTGCTGATCCCAGCGCGGGTGTACTGTGGTAGTGCATTCGCCACCAAGCGGTGAACTGACCTGCCTGCAGGATTTGAGCTTATTACCTACATTATCCGAGGTGATGTCGATGTAGTTATTAATAAGGTAATTGGTTAATTCTGTCCATTCAGCATCACTGGGTACATGCCAGCCATCGGGGCATATACCCTGCACGCCGCTGGGGTTGCCACCGCTGCTGCCGGCGCCGTTCATCACCGTGGCCCAGGTATACAGGCCACCGTATAGTTCACAGTTTTCGGTGTTGTTGCTGTAGCAGTACCTTGGTATCTGGTTTCCGGCAGCATCACGTGTTGTATTCAGATTGGAAGCCATCCAGCATTGGTTGCCCAGCATCACCGTAAAATACACATTGTCATCGTAATCTTCAACCGTGGGTTCGCCCGGACAGGGATTGGAAATGCCTGCTGCATAGGCAATCAGCTTAATTTTGGTTTGCGGACTATACCTGTTTGGGTGGTCAATGGCCGGGTTCCATACAATATGCCTGCTACCCGGGCCTATAGATGCCACATCGCCGCTCAATGAACTCAAGCTGACCGGATAATAATTTGTACCGGCATCAAAGCTCACCCTCAGATTCATAAAATAGGCATCTTCCGTGCCGCTCAGATCAAAATAAACATCCACCAAACCGCTACCATCGGTGCGCTGCTCAACCTGGATATTGGTAATGGAGCCGGATTGTGAAAAAATTTCCGACATGGCAAAAAAAATCGCTGTAAATAGGAAAAATGCTCTTTTCATATTGTAAAAGTTTAAATGTTTAATTACCGTGCCAAACTTTACGAATGTCCAATATCTTGAACGAACGTTGGTGCTTTTCGAACAAACGTAGGGTTTTGCCGAACATTCGCCTTTAATACATATGTTAATTTATTTG
>JABMQA010000126.1 GCA_013203545.1 Bacteroidota bacterium | reverse complement strand
TTTTTCTATAAATATTGACGGTGCGCTGCACCTTATTTTTCGCCATCGTTAACATTACCCGGGCATTTGAACCTTAAAAAAATGACAAGCGGCAGAGCCGCGCAATATTTATAGCTATTGGAATGCCTTTCTGGTCAACAAGGTGCAGCGCACCGAAATATCATTCCCAGGTTTAATATTCCAGCACGTAGCTCCCTGCGTTTCCGTCGGGCAGTGATATTACTACCGAACTCGGTAAATTTGAACTCATGATGGGCAGGTCATCGGTTGATTTTCTTAAAATAAAGCTTACCTTTGGTGGTCATTTATAACAAAATGAGGACAGCAATTAATACAATAATAGGGATTTTGATTTTACAACTATTTTCTTGTCAGGAAAAAGCATTAATCACCGATATTGAAAAATTGCAATTGAAAAAAGACATCCAATTCATATTTGAGCAGACTTATTTATTACATCCAATAAATGATTCTGTGAGAAAGTTTAACGAATCTGTTGATTATTCTGAATCTGACTATTGGATATTTAATCAAGGAGGTTATATAGTTGAGCATGGCCATTTAATAACCTGCGAGGACTCATTATGCCTGATTGAAAAATATTCAAAAGAATACCCTCATCATTTAAAACAAATGATACACTACTTCAGTGATATTGATACTATGACATTTTTTGATATTACATTTTCTAGAGAAGATACCACCTTTAAAAAAAATATATTTCTCTGATTCAACACTTTATAGGTCGGAAATTAGTATCAAAGATAAAAAAGGCAGAGTAATTGAATGGATTTCAGAATGCCCTCCACAACCTAAAGTGAGTACAAGTTATTATTCGAGTGGATTAATTAAAGAAGAATTTTTCCCACAGCCAATTTATGGCCTTAGTAAGACTGTTTATAAATACGATGAGTTGAACTTAAAAACCGAGATACATTATTATGAGAATAATAGGACTTCAACTGAATTTAAATATGAATATTCATATGACAAAAATATGAACTGGATAAGCCAAACCATGTACTTAAATAGAGAACCAATTCTAATAAAAATTAGGACTATTAAATATTTTGAAGAATAACAGCCGCAAACAATTAGGTTCATTGCGCATGCCACAATTAGTTGTACAAATAATCACTAATGACCGGCTAAATTTGTCTATTTCCTATGGGGAATGACAGGCAAATCCTAATTTATCTTTCTGGTATATTGATGGTATGTCCGAAAATATCTTCTACCCCAAAAGTCCACCTTTCTTGTAAATTTCGCTCTGTACTTCGTTAAACGGATCGATTGCATCCGTAAGGTTCTTACTTACGTTGATGATCTTACCTGAAACAAAATCAATCTTTATTTTATCACCACCGGCGATTTTCAAATCGATAAGGATATCTGGATTATAGGTTAATATTGGGAATGCTGCATTGATGGCATTGCGCTCATAAATGGCTCCATATGATTCGGCTAAGATACAGGAAATTCCAAGTGCCTTGAAACAATCAACAGCCTGCTGGCGTGAACTGCCCGCGCCGAAATTCTTTCCGGTAATTACGATATCCCCGGGCTGTGCTTTTTTTGCAAAATCTTCGTAACCTGCAAGGTTGTCGAAAGTATATTGTCCCATCTCGTCGATGTTGGTAATGGTTAAATAACGGTTGTGAAAAATCATATCCGTATCGATATCGTCCTTTCTAATCAACCATACCTTCCCTTCTGCAACAAGGGGCTGTTTTGTATCCGATTTCTGCTTTTTGCCTTCTGATAGCCCCTCAACACCCGATTTTTCGAATACTGCCGGTTCTTCCGGAATTTCATCCTGAGTGGTAATATATCCCGCAACTGCCGATGCAGCCACTACTGCCGGTGAGGTAAGATAAACAAATCCCTTCCCCTGCTTCCCTGAAAAATTACGGTTTCCTGTACTGACTGTCACCTCATTCGGGCCATTCTGGCCCACCTGGCCAGCGGCACAACCGGCACAACCGGCATTTGAAACGAGCGCACCGGCATCTTTAAAAATCTTGATCAACCCATTATCAAGGGCATCTTTCCACACTTCATCGGTAGAAGGTACAATTTTTAAAACCACACCGGGAGCCACTTTTTTGCCCTCCAGCACCCTGGCAGCAATCTCCAGGTCTTCCATGCGTCCGTTGGTACACGACCCAATAAATGCAGAATCAATCTTAACCTTTTTAACTTCCTCGATATCTATATCGTCATGGGGATGGCCGGGTTTGGCAACCATAGGTTTAAACTCATCAATGTTCAAGGTAATCACCTTATCGTACACTGCATCCTCATCGGCAAATACAGGATTGATTTTAATGCCATGATTTTTCTCCAGTGTTCTGATCACATCATCATTCGGAGGAAATAATACGATGATAGCCCCCATTTCTGTTCCCATCGATGAAATGGTGATACGTTCATCCAGTGTCATTTTATTAATGGCATTGCCGTAAAGCTCAACGGAATATCCGAGCAACTTGTTTGCACCAAAGTTATTGAGCATATTCAGCACAAAATCCTTTGCAGATACATTTGAAGGAAGCTCGCCATTAAAAACAATCTTCACCGATTTAGGGACTTTAAACCATGCTGATCCGTTGGCCCAAACTGCTGCGATGTCCTGGTCGCCCATACCCTGCCCGAAAGCACCTATGGCACCCATGATGTTGGCATGTGAATCTGTTGAAACGAATGTACCTCCCGGAAGGATCAGTCCCCGGTCGATGGCCAGGTGGGTTCCAATCCCTGAATTGATGTCATATATTTTTATTCCGGTTTCCCGTGCATATTGCCGACAATAATGCTGATTGGCCGCATATTTCTGGTCGGAGCCACCGGGGTTACAATCAAATGTAAAGAATGTCTTTTCAGGATCATCAACACTTAAACCGTTGTTCTGCAAATTCTTTACGACGTTAGCCCCACCAAAATCACGTGCCACACGACAATCGATACTTACATCAATTATTTGTCCGGGCATTACCTCTTTTTTACCGGAATGGTTCGCTAATATTTTTTCTAATAGATTCATACGCTATGTTTTTTTTCAAATTTTTCGGGTACAAAACTAATGGGATTTTTCATTTCGACAAATTAATTCGGAAGCTGCCTATAAATGTTATTTACATTTGATTGTAACCCCGGTGGCTCCGACCAGAAATATGCGGCCAATCAGCATTATTGTCGGCAATATGCACGGGAAACCGGAATAAAAATATATGACATCAATTCAGGGAT
>JABMQA010000125.1 GCA_013203545.1 Bacteroidota bacterium | reverse complement strand
TGAGGTTCCAGCCGGGATAAAGATCGACCTGATCCGGAACCACAGGAACACCCTCAATTATCAATTCGAAAACGGCCTGACTTTTACAAAAATATCCCTCTGCACTTTCCCAATCAGTTAAGGATTGATTACCAATTCCAGGAAGATAAAATCCTGAGTTGTTCCCAAAAAATTCAACCTGGTCAACGAAACCTGACAAAACATTCTCGAGTGAATTCCATTTGGGCTGAATAAAAGCTGAGACCCCGGACCATCCCGGTTCAAAAGTTATTTGCTGCTGCTGAAGGTCTGCTGCGGCCAGCACAACAAGCGATGATAAACCAAAAGGATAGAATTTACCACTATGTTGTTGGAACAGGGTATCATATTTTGCATAGGCATAATACGACTGGTATCCGGCAGAGGAAAAGGCCTTCAAAATCATATTTTCGTTAACCTGGAAACCATCTTTATCCTGGGTCATTATATCATCCCCAAAGGCAATAAGGGCTATATTTTCGCTACCGGCCCACCCAACATGGCCTGCACATTTTTCCTGATCACCATCCATAAAAAAAGCACCAATGTAATCTCCAGGTTCCATAATCACTTTATTGATCATCGGATTAACCTCCAGAGGAACAAAAATTATATGCGAAACCGTTGTTTCAATAAAATCCCAGGTTGCAGGTAAATTAGTATTTGAAGAAACCTTGATTTTAAATTTCGCCAAAACCGGGCAATGATCCGACATTTCATACAGCGCTTCGATAACCGGTTCGGGGGCGCTGTAATTGGGCGGATCAATGAGTGAGCCGTTTAGTCGTTGCCCGTCCTGACCGGGAATGTGAAAGCTTTCTTCCAGATAGGAAACATCTCCATCCGGTAAAAAAAGCGCCGGATTACACAAAACGAAATCAAACCTGTCATCCATCCCGCCCGAAGAAGCACAACCATTGGAGACTGTATGCGTTGATTGCGTATGAACCTGGGAAAAAGCAGCATTGTTATGCCAGCTCCCAACTGCCTGTGCCGGATCAGAAAACCTGTACTGTTCATCAGGGTTTTCAGCCAGGTTTATCCAAGCCTGCTCCGAGCTGTTCTGAAGATTTAAATCCCCCAGAATAAAAACCGGATCGGTGATTTGGCGGGTTTCAATATATTCCGTTATGTCAGCAGTCATATCTGCACGAATGGCTTTATCGTCGGAATAGGATCCTGCTTTTAAATGTGAAACAATACAATAGATGAATGTAGTATCGTTTGTTACAACCAGGTTTGCATCCCGGTAATACAATTTATACACATTCATATCGCGGAGCCAGTGCAAAATCACATCCTGCCCTGCCAACCCAAATTTCTCCGAGTTAAAGTAAAGCATGTTGATGATGTCGGAGTTGGCAAAGTTTGTTGCATTTGCTTTTTGGTAGTAATTTCTACCGGAGGCATTCAACACGGAATTCAGTATTAACTGGTGATAATATGTATCATCACTGATCTCGTTCACTGTAAAAATATCCGGCAGGTAATGGTCGATCACCACCTTAAGCCAACCAACCTTATCGGCATGATCGTTATTTGCAACGGTGCAATAACTTGTATAATTCCCAAAATTGAGTATGTTGTAATGCATCACAGTAATCGTATCCTGCGACCAGACACCAAATTGTAACATGCAAAACAGAAGGATCAGTATCTTTCTCATTTACCCTGTGTTAATACCATGATGCAAAACTACCCTTAATTTTGTTACTTTTGACCGACAGAACATCCAAAAACTTTATGATGAGAAAATTTCTGAATATTTGCATTTTATTGGTTTTTTATTCGTCATTTTTTTTCTGGATACCAATTCATGAGGTAAATGCTTCAGGTGCCTGCAACATTACACCGGATACACTATACATTAAAAAGGGCACTCAGATCAGTATTGACGGGCAACTGTATATCTATAAAAATGACACTACACTCATTCTGCCCGATTCTATAATCGAGCGGAATCCGGAATTAAAAAGCCGGCTCTTTTATTCGGACCTGAAAAATAAAGCTGACAAGTATAAAGTCACGAAGAAATTGTACAACCTGGCCTTTTCGGCACCAAAGGGTATGGTAATTAACGACTCTGTGCAGGTTAAAAGGTCAGAAAAAAGATTTGATCCATACGATGGTAAAATCATCAGGAATATTAGATATAAGGTACTGAACGTAATAGGGCCAACGGTATATGACACAACCAGGGAAGCCAATGCGTATGCGCACAACTTCATCAACAATCTAAGTCCAACGACAAGGAAATTTGTATTAAGGGATAACCTGTTGTTTAAGGAAGGGCAGCCGTTGGACCCTTTACAAATATCGAACAGTGGGCGAATTATAAGGGAAATGCCATCAATAAAGGATGCCAGAATTGAGGTAGTTGAACCATCGCCTGGAAGCGACTCTGTTGATGTAATTGTAATAGTTAAGGATATCTTTCCTTACGGGGTCGGATTAAAAGTCCCCAAAATCGATCAGTACGACCTTCGTTTCTGGACTGTAAACTTCATGGGTTTAGGGCACCGGTTCGACAATACGCTTTCGGTATTACCAAACGAAAAGCCCTTTTTAAAGTACAGCAGTGCGCAATACAGAATAGAAAATATTGCCGGAACATTTATCGAAGGGGAACTCAGACTTGAAAACAACGATGAAAACACCATCAGACGCGTTGCGCTTAACCGGCGATACATGCCACTTAGTGAAAGCTGGGGCGGTGAGCTTAAGGTTGAAGAATATAGATACAATGAGCATGTGGGTAAAAAGAGTGATTATTTCCCGGAACACGACACTGTAATTGATGTACCCGTCAAGTTTTTCGAAAAGGAATTTGTATTGGGCCGATCGTTCATTTACAAAAAGTACAAAACCCATTCTCCCGACTTCCTTGCCCTGGCTTCGAGTTTTACCTGCCAGACTTTCAGTGAACGCCCCGACACCAATATTCAGTTTCAAAACAGATCCGACCTGCTCGCAAGCCTTACCTTTGTTAGAAATAATTATTATCAAAGCAGGTATGTGAATAATTTTGGTATCACAGAGGATATCCCTTACGGGTTGAACGTTGCACTAACAGGTGGATATGAATATGGCGGGTTTTTCGACCGCACCTATTTGGGATTAAGCACATCAACAGGTAATTATCTTAAAAATTTTGGGTATATTTATGCGCAATTCGAAATTGGGTCCTTCATCAGAAATAAGCAATTCGAGCAGGGATTAATAACAGCGGGTGTTTCATATTACAGCAAACTGGTTCAGAATAAAACGAAATACAAATCGCGTTTAATTGTCTTAGCTTTGTACACAGCGGGTATAAACAGGTATGAAAATGAAGAATTGCATATATTAAACGACTATTCCTTTAAAGGATTGTCGCGGGATTCGATCACGGGCAATAAGCGATTAAGCTTTTCTGCCGAGATCATAACCTATACACCCTGGTATTTTTACGGATTTCAGTTTGCCTTTAACGGATTTGTTGATATTGGTATCGTTGGTTCATCCAACAGCTCCCTATTAGAAAATAAGTTTTATTCAGGGATTGGGGCCGGACTAAAAGTAAGGAACGAAAGCCTTGTTTTTGAAACCATACAATTCACATTTACATTTTACCCCATTGTCCCTGAAGGCTCAAAACATATTCATTTTGAACTGGTGACAAAACCAAAAGTATATTTCCCTAATTTTGAAGCCACCAAACCATTAATTTTACCGTACAAATATTATTATCAGGACACTTATTATTATTAGAAAAAATTGCAAAATGAAACAAATCATTACATCCTTTCAGGATCAAATAGGAACCATTACCTTTAACAATGATGAAAAACGGAATGCACTTTCGTTCGGGTTGCTTGATGGATTTCAGGAAGCCTTTAAGGAATTCAGGAACAAGCAGGCAAGGGTTGTCATCATCAGGGCAAAAAAAGGCAGTAAAGTTTGGTCTGCGGGACTGTTTATTGACGAGTTGCCCAAACCCGGAGAGGATCCACTACCCTTTGACCACCCACTTGAGTCGATATTGCGTACCGTAGAACATTTTCCTGCACCCGTAATTGCCATGGCTGAAGGTAGCATCTGGGGCGGAGCGTGCGACCTGGCCACCGTTTGCGATATCATTGTGGGAACAGAAAAAACCACCATGGCCATCACACCGGCGCGCCTGGGAGTTCCCTATAATTCCAGTGGTATTTTGCACATCATGGAAGTATTTGGATTGCATACGGCCAAGGAGATGTTTTATACTGCATTACCAATATCTGCGCAGAGAGCCCTGCAGTTGGGCGTTATCAATCACCTGGTATCTCCCAACGAACTGGAAGGTTTTACCTATGATCTTGCAAAAAAAATGTGCGAAAATTCACCCCTCGCCATTTCGGTAATCAAAGAGCAAATTACCGAACTTGCCGAATCACAACCTTTAACAGCGAGCACTTTTGAACGGATAAACCGGTTAAGGTACAACGCATTCTCAAGCGAAGATTATGTAGAAGGTCAGCGGGCATTCCAGGAAAAACGGAAAGCCTTATTCAAAGGCAAATAACACTACTTTTGTGCATCAATTGTTGTAAATAATGAAGAAAATCGGAAAACTGCTAAAGGCCATAAAACTTATTGCGAGGCAACCTGCTTTACTCAACCATGTAATTAATGATGATGAGGTCTGGAAAAAATATGTAGGCAAAAAATATAGCCTGGCTGAAGGATTGCCGGTTGTGGAATTGGATAGCCTGTTTCCGGGTTTTGAAGCCAACATACCGGTTTTCGCTTTCCTTGATGGTGGATCACTGCCCACCGACATTGCCCTGCTGATTAAACTTGCAGAAGAAATTGAAGATTGCAAATACTTTGAGATCGGTACATGGAGGGGCGAAAGTGTTGCAAATGTATCCCGGGTTGCCCACACATGCCATACGCTTAATTTGTCCGGCAATGACATGATGTCCATCGGCATGGCTGATGATTATATAAAAATGACCGGAACTTTTTCAAAAGCATTAAAAAATATTATCCACCTTGAGGGCAATTCGCAACATTACGACTTTAACGGTTTAAATACCAAATTCGACCTCATTTTTATAGACGGGGACCACCATTACGAAATGGTAAAAAACGACACCGAAAAGGTATTCTCGCACCTAGTTCACGACCAGACTGTCGTGGTCTGGCACGACTATGCCAAAAACCCCGAGGTGGCAAGGTTCGAGGTGTTTGCAGGCATATTGGATGGGCTTCCACAAAAACATCATTCACATCTTTATCATGCCGGCAATACGCTTTCTGCAATCTATTACCCCAAAAGAAAGCTAACCGGCCGCAAGCTAAAGTATCCAACCTGGCCAAATCACTGGTTTGATATTACCCTTAAAATGGTGAGACAAGCGTGAGTTATGTTACAAAATCGCATGGAAAATATGTTGATTTTTGTATTTGATCATAAAAAAAATAGTGCCTATCTTTGATCACTTAGGATTTGAATAAATTTGTCTTGATAACATAACAATAGATTTTCACCAACAAAAAACAATCCCATCACAAAAATGAGACAGGCTATTTATCCATTAACTATTCTCCTGATCCTAAGTATCGTCGTTCTGTACAGTTGCCTGCCACACCAGGGCTATACCGAAAAGGAAATTTCCTTCACCAATCCCGATGATGACGTCATACTTTCGGGAACACTCTCTTTACCCAATTCAGAAACAGATATTCCGGCAGTGGTGCTCATCCAGGGTTCTGGTGCCCATGAACGCGACATGAAAATATTCAGTATGAAACCTTTTCAAGACCTTTCGGATTATCTTGTTAAACGGGGAATTGCTGTACTCAGGTATGATAAACGCGGCTGTGGAAAATCCGGTGGCACTTTCGTCCCTTACGATATGGAAAACTTCACCGGTGATGCCGTTGCTGCTGTGGGGTTTCTCAAAAGCCAGCCCGGTATCGATCCCGGGAAGATCGGGCTCGCAGGAATCAGCCAGGGCGGGCTGGTAGCTCCGATGGCTGCTGTTAAGTGCAACGATGTAAACTTCATCATTATGCTGGCAGGGCCGGGAATTTGGGGAAAAGAATTTTTCTTTGCCTCACAATTGGCCATTACACGTGCCGGCGGCTTTTCAGAAGAGAAAATTGGGGAGATGAAGGAGGTCTTTGACCAATCATGGTATTATATTTCCAAACCTCAAATGAATGGGTCGGAATATCCGAAGGGTATCAACCTGCTCAGGCAAATGTGGTCGTATATCGATTATGAGAGTCGTGTAGATTTTGGGTTTACGGATGAGAATGCACTGGTATATTTTGATATTTACAGGAGTCCGGAAGTAAGGGAATTTTACGATTATGATCCGGCTGTCACACTCCGTAAAGTTAAATGTCCGGTGTTGGCCCTGAATGGCGACAAAGATGTGCAGGTAACCGCACCCGAAAACCTGCCGGCCATCGAAAAGGCACTGACAGAAGGCGGGAACACCCATTTTAAGATCATAGAATTGAAAGGCCACAACCACCTGTTCCAAAAATGTAAAACCGGCAAAATTTCGGAGTATAAAAAGATCGGCACATCCTTTTCGGATGAGGCCCTGGAAATTATAGGTGACTGGATTTTAAAGGCAACCCTAACTGAAGGGACATCAAAATAACCTTCAATAAAAGCGGCTTAGGTAGGATGAAACATCCGGGAACCGATGGATTAATCCCATACCGGGCTTAACCAATTTCACATCCCTCTCATACGGAGGTTGCAGTTGAGACGCCATGCATGGCGTCTCAACCACCTGCACACCAGTCAATCTATCAGATCAATTGCTGCATTTTTCCATTTCAAAACACCAGATCAGCGGCATCCCAATTATTTTTTTTTAATATGTTATTGGATAACCGGTGAAAAATTGCCACTTTTGGTGGCGGAATGAAAATTTTAAAATTTTGAGACAAATTACATTATTAACCCTAATTGTTATATCAGGTGCTCAACTTTGTTTTGGGCAGCAAAACAGCATTTCTGAACTAAAATTAAACAGCTCAATTACAGAAAACCTTCACAGCGATACTTCGCAATTGTTTAAGGTTGTTTTACAAAAGAATACTTTTCTATTCGCTATTGTTCAGCAGTTAGGTGTTGACATAAAAGTTGAAATTCTTGATAGCGAAAAAAACCTTTTAAATGAGATAAACCATCAAAACCAACCTTATGGGCCGGAACAGGTTGCCTTTACAAGTTCAAAAAATGGCGCCTACTATATTCGGGTCTCTACGGTTTCAAAACCTGCTTCCGGAAAGTATTCCATCCATATCCAGAAAATTCAGGAAGCAGCCACCACAAATTCACAACGTGTAGATGAATTGTTTGCATTTTATGACAGACCTGACCATCCCGGAGTATCAGTTGCTGTTGTTGAAAATGGCCGGATTGTCCATACAGGTTGCTATGGGGATGCAAATTTAACAAGCAACACAGCCATCGAAAATAATACCACTTTCCATATTGGCTCCGAAACAAAACAATTTGTGGCTTTTGCAATAGCCTCCCTTATTTATGAAGGCAAATTAAGCAAAGATGATGATATCAGGGTATATCTCAAGGAAGTTCCGTTTTTTGGTGATACGATCAGGATTAAACACCTGTTGAACCATACAAGCGGAATTCGGGAATTTTACGATGACCTGACTGCTATCGCAGGCTGGGAAAAAGGCATAAAACCAATAACCGCAATCCAATACCAGAAAGAATTAAATTTTAAACCCGGTGAAAAATATAGCTATTGTAATACGGAATACGGACTACTTCAGGAAATATTTGAACGGGTTTCAGGTGAAAAACTTTCTGCCTGGCTACAAAACAAGGTCTTCGCCCCTTTGCAAATGGATCAGACATTTTTTTGTGACGATAGTAAAACGTTGATAAAAAACTATGCAAAAGGATACCTAATTGACCATAAGGGTGATTTTGTCCAAAACACCTATTTGCCCGACGGAATCATTTCAACGGCAACGGATTTATCAAAGTGGATATTAAACTATGAACATCCCATTGCCGGTAATGATTCGATATTTAATATCATGGGCAAAACCGACACACTGAACAATGGGGAAAGTATTACCTATACTTGTGGACAGGAGAAAATACGCAAAGAAGGCTTGACATTTTGGGGTCATGGCGGAGGGTTCGAAGGCTACAAATCATACATTTTAAGATGCCCCGAAATGAATTTTGGCGTTGTGGTGCTGAGCAATTTCGATTATTTTAACAACTGGTTTATGGCCCGGAAAGTAGCAGAGGCCTATCTTGGAATTAACCTAACTGAAACACCGCCATCAGAACCGGCACACAAACCAATCCATCAGGCGCCCGATAAAATGCCGGGGTATTGTGGTACCTACTGGTTTAACCACGACTTATCAATTCAAATCAAAATAAAGGATACCGTATTGATTGCGCAAATAAGTGGTCGGCCTGAGTTTATTATTATTCCACACGATAATGGAAAATATTACTATCAGAATACTGAAGTATCCATTGATTTTATGAATATCCAGGGTGACACCATTGGCGAATTGGAAATCTTTCAGGATAATGAAACATATAACGCATCAAAACAAAGGCCTGAGGCGATAACTGCTGAAGCCTTGTTAAAATATACGGGTAAGTATTATTGTGATGAGATTGAAACGATTTATACGATCGAAAAATCAAATGAAAACTACC
>JABMQA010001442.1 GCA_013203545.1 Bacteroidota bacterium | reverse complement strand
GCGGATTCATTATGATTTTTATTCCGTTGAAAAATGTGATCCTTCCCATCATAAAAAATCTGCGTTGATCTGCGTCAAAAGAAAAATAAGACGCTGATCCCCGCAGATTGTCACAGAAACTATTCCGTGCGGAGTGTTTTTGTAAATGCTATGCAGGTTGAGAGTGTAATATTATCTTAGGATCATTTTCTTCCAATACCTGGTTTTTTCACTATTAATGATAACAAGGTACAAACCTCCGGGATATCCTTGAAGATTTAGAAGTATTTCTTCTTGGTTTGTGCTTCTCAGAAGAACCAGCTCGCCCCGTATGTTATAAATGAGAATTTCTATGCTTTTTTCACCTTTTAGCTGTTCAGGAATGATAATCTTGCATTTCCCATCATTCGGATTCGGATGGATAAGTAGCTTATCTGTTGGATGTGTTTCGATAGAGGAATTGCCTGGGATATATAGTGAGTCGTGTTTTGCAATGAACCCATCCCATATTCCATTTGTCGTGTAAAGTGTTGTATCGCCGAAATTCACAGGATACATAAAACTTCCTGCAATAAATATCGATCCCAGGTTATCTGTTTTGATACTATTGCACCATGCTTCGTGCGTGGTGATAACATCAATCAAATTTGCATCCAGATCAAAATTCGCAATAAATAAGTCGTTATTTGTGGAGGATGCTATAAGACTGTCATTAAAGAGGGTTTCTCCAATAAAATATCCCGTTATATAAAGCTCTTTCGGTCCGGTGCACATGCCCAGTGGAATTGTAATACCAGTTGATTCGGTTTGATTGACCCATACGATTTCTCCATCTGAATTCAGCTTAATGATGTACATCTCCTTCTCAGCATCCGAGTATAGGGTGTCATTATGTATGGTAGCCATGCCCTCTTTAAATGACCCAGCGATGAAAATATTATTTTCATTATCAGCCACGATATCACCGCACATTTCAGAGCGTGTAGGTCCTCCAAACTGTTTGAGCCATTGTATATTTCCAGTTGTGTCAAATTTAGTCAGGATCTGGCCATTGTAATCAGGACTGATGATAGCAATTGTATCAATAGTAAAATTCGGCTGTGTATGATTGCCATTTAGGTAGAGATAACCATTTGAATACACCATGCCAATTATATTTACAGGTATCACCCAGTGAGGTGGGAATTGTCCTACCCAAAAAATGTCAAATATTTTTTTCACCCAAATACAATTACCATCAGGACCCAATTTCGCTAGATTTCCACCTTTGAATGCAGGTAAGGAACCAAAATGTCCGTCGAGAAAAAGTGAGCCGAAAACATAAATATTTCCAAGATTATCAAGGGTCATTGCCCATGGCCTATCATTATTAGCACTTCCGGCATTTTTAGCCCATTGACAGTTGCCATTCAAGTCGAACTTTGCAATGAACATTTGTTCATCTTCCGAATAGGTTGAAAGTGTAATGACATTCCCCAAAATACATGATTCTGCATAATTCCCAAACGCAACTAAACTATTTGATGATTTGTCATAGTTTAGACATTTAATATAATCATGTAACCAGTCATCGTTGGGAACAGGCCCCCAATCCCAGTATCCTCCACCTTGTTTTACCCATACCTCGTTTCCTGTACTGTTGTACTTTGCAATAAAAAAATCATTCTCACCCCATACATCAAATGCAGTATCATTAAAAATGCAGGTATAAAGGTGAGATGTTGCAGCAGCATAAACATTGTTCTCGTTATCGACAGTAATATCATAAATTCCCTGTGGTGAATCCCCCCTGATACTGTTTGCCCACTGCCATGTTTGAGAGTATACATTTGTAACAATGATTACCATGAAAGAAATCATTATTGATCTCAGGTGAATTGACCGGTGAATTTTCATCGTTATGGCATTTAGGTTTCAAAGATATAAAATGAATGGTAAAAATCCTACTTTTGTAGGAAATAATATTGCCCATGAGCAGGTTCTGGAATTCATACCCGATGTTTCGCCTGATCATTCCTTTTGCATTGGGAATCATCCTTGCAATTGGTTTTGGTAACCTGGGAATATTCACAGCCCTGGACTTGATCGTCATTCCGGGCGGACTATTCCTCTTAACACTGGTTGCCCACCTGCTCCCGGTTTACAGGCTCCGCTGGCTTACGGGGCTTACCATTTATTGTTTCCTGCTGGTTTCCGGGTATTCGCTAACCATTATACGTACACCACTCTATCAGCAAACCCATTTTATGAACCACCCCATACCCGGGCAACAATTTATTTTACAGGTTGGTGAACCACCCATTGAAAAGGCCAGGTCGGTAAGGGTGATCGGGAATGTTAAATATCTGATCGATACCGCCGGAACTATCAAGTCCACAGGTAAGATACTGGTTTATTTGCAGAAGGACAGCCTGTCCATGGGGTTGCAATATGGTGATCTTTTAATACTGTATGCACCCGTCTCGGAGGTTGGGCCACCTGCCAATCCCCACCAGTTCAATTATAAAAGGTACTTAGCCAACAGTGGAATATATTTCCAGGCTTATGCCGATAATAAATCATGGAAAAAAATGGCGGGTAGTCGGACAAACCCTTTGCTTGAGTTTTCTTACAACATCAGGCAAAAAATGCTTATCATCCTTGAATCCACTGCCCTGACCGGAGACGAGTTTGCCGTTGCCGCTGCCATCCTGCTGGGCTACGACGAAAATATGGAGCCCGAACTCAGGGAAAGCTATGCCGGCGCAGGCGCCATGCACGTTTTGTGTGTTTCAGGCTTGCATGTTGGTGTCATATTTTTTATCCTGAGCTACCTGCTGAAAGGGCTGGATAAAAGAAAAAAAGCACGCCTGTTCAAAGTGATCGTATTGCTGCTCAGCATCTGGGTGTATGCTTTAATTACGGGGCTGTCACCTTCGGTGTTGCGCGCAAGTGTTATGTTTAGTTTCTTTGCTGTCCGCGAGTACGGCAAACATAAGTCAAACCCCTATAACATCCTGGCTGCCTCTGCTTTTTTGTTGCTGCTCATCGATCCGTTTATCATCACCAAAGTAGGGTTCCAGCTTTCTTATGCTGCGGTTCTGGCCATCATTGCACTTTTCAATCCCATCTACAAAATAGTGGTATTTAAAAATGTGATTTTTGATAACATCTGGAAACTACTGGTGGTTTCACTGGCAGCTCAAATCGGGACGTTTCCCATTGCAGTTTATTATTTTCATCAGTTTCCGCTTTATTTTTTCCTTACAAATCTGATCGTAATCCCGTTGGTGTGGCTGGTTATTTATATTGGGATATTTGTTTTGGTATCCTCCTTTATCTGGCAACTTTTGTCGTTAAAACTCAGCGCCATTTTTTACGTCCTCCTGTGGATATTAAACACATCCGTTGCCTGGATCAACGATTTTCCTGATGCGAAAATCGACGGCCTCATCTTATCTGTTCCGCAAATTATTCTGATTTATGGATCGCTGATATTGATCACACGGTTTTTCATCAGAAAACATGGTAAATACCTTGTTGTTTCTATGGTTTTGATATTGTTGCTGGTGACATCATTTGTATTTAACAGGTACGACCGGATGCAGCAACGGAAGCTTGTGGTCTATGACGTTCCGGGGCATACCGCACTGGATGTTTTCTGGGGCAGGAATTTGATCGCTTTTTCCGATTCTGTTCTGATCGAAGAAAATGCAAAGGTTGATTACAATATCCAACCCAACAGGGTATTTTCAGGTTCTGAGGGAATTTTACACATCCCATTCGAATCTAAAGCCATTTCCGCCAACCTGACAGACCATCTTCCTGTAAGGCTTATTGATGATAATTTTCTACTCACCGGAAATAAACGTATTGTAATTATTGACGACCGGTTTGAAGATTACCGGCCCGCTAATCCCATGCAGGTTGACCTGGTTATTTTAAGGAATAATCCTAAAATTTCCATCGACCGGATCATGCAACTTTTCAGGTTCCAACAGATGGTTTTTGATGCATCAAACTGGCGGTGGAAGGTTAAGGAGTGGAGAAAAAAATGTATGGATGCGGATATTGATTTTCATGATGTGAAAAGTGATGGTGCGTTTGAGTATGAGATCGAACCTCAAAACCGTAACAGGCTTGTTCAATTATATCATGATGCAAATCAGCTATAAAAATCATTCATTCTCACAAACAGAACAACTACCTAAATAATTACATGCAATTGATGGATTACCGAAAATATGGATCACCGCCTTATCACGTCATTCTTATTCATGGTGGGCCCGGAGGGGCTGGGAGCCTTGCACCGGTGGCTCAGGTGTTGGCTGATGATTTTGGGGTTCTGGAGCCTTTTCAAACCGAAACCACAATTAAAGGACAGGTTAAGGAACTGCATGAGGTACTGCAAACTGAAGGACAGACACGCTATACACTTTTGGGACATTCGTGGGGTGCATGGCTTGCCCTGTTGTATGCAGCGAAATACGCTCAGTATGTTGAAAAGCTAATCCTTGTTGCAAGCGGCCCACTGGAAGCAAAGTACGCAAAAAACATACTGGATACACGGCTTCAACAACTCGATTCCGGTGAGCGGATACGATTGGATTCCCTGCTGAAAAAACTGGATGATCGGAGCCAGGCGGATAAAAATGCTGTTTTCGGTGAGATCGGAAAACTGATTGGTAAGGCTGATAGTTTTTGTCCTGTCGATAGTGAAAAAACGAATATCTCAATCAACTACGAAATTTTCAGTCATGTTTGGCCTGAAGCCGAAAGGCTGAGATCATCCGGTAAACTGGTTGATAAACTGAGCGAAATTAAATGCCCGGTTGTTGCCATCCATGGTGATTACGATCCGCATCCGTACCGGGGCGTTGAGATTCCCCTGCAAGAAAAGGTTAATGAATTTACTTTTTACCTTCTTGAAAATTGTGGCCATGAGCCGTGGAATGAACGCTACGCACGGGATCAGTTTTTTGAGGTTTTGAAGAAAGAACTGCTGCCGGTCACCCCGTGAATCTGTCCTGTGCGCATGCCAAATTTCTCACGAACATTCATAGGGTGAATGATATAGCAGGGGAAAGTTTCACCGTAGGTATCGATTTAGTGCGTTTGCGGGCCTTTGTTTATGAATCTCCAATTTTGTAAATGACATGGTGCAGCGCGCAAAGCAATGGACTATTAATTGTTTTTGAATGTATTGGATTTTCCTTATGACGGATGCCGTCCCCCTTTCCCAAAGGGGGATCCAGGGGGATTTTTCCAATAAACCACGAAAGTAATAGCCCGGAAATCATCGAATTGCACGGATTAAACGAATTGTCAGGCCTGTAAGGTCTTGATGGCACGATTTTCACACAGATAACAAAAACTCTCCAATATCTTCCTCCTGCCCCAGTTCCATTTTTTTCTTGAGGCGCTGCCGGGCTTTTTTCACAGTATCTGGGGTAACGTTCAGCATACGGGCAATTTCCTTGTTGTTTAGATTGATACGGATATAGGCACAAAGTTTTAAGTCGTTGCTCGTTAAAAGCGGGAATTTACCGGAGAGGGATTTGAAAAACCGGGGATGAACCTCCTCAAAATGTTTCTTAAACTGATCCCAATCCTGATCAAACTGATCACTGTGATCGATTTTCGAAAGGATCGAGCCACAATTGTTGTTTTCTTCGGAAGCCCCGCCCTTCATATCTTTTACCATATCCCGAATATCTGACAGGGCCTGGTTTTTATTCAGAATCTGCATGGTGATGGCCGATAACTCCCTGTTTTTGTTTTCAATTTTTTCTTTCTGCAACCGATTGATCTCCTGTTCGGCAAAAACCAATTCCTCCAGACGCAATCGCTCGATTTCCTTATTTTTCAATTCCAGTTCGTTAACTTTGATCTCCTGCTCATGAAGGGCTCTATTTTTATAAAGTGATTTCCGTGTAATCCTGAACAAAATTAACAGCAATATACTCAACAGCAGTAACGCAGAACCAAGTATGATCAACACATTTTGAACCGAGTGCTTAATCTCGGCATCCTTTTTCAGCAATTCATTTTCCTTTGCTTTTTTATCGGTTTCATAGCGGGTTTGAATTTCAGTGATAATCTTTAATTTTTCCTCACCAAAAATCGAATCGGCCATTGTAAAAAATTTTTCATGATAATCCAGGGCTAATTTATAATTACCCTTCTCTTTATATACCCTGAAAAGATCTTCATAGCAGGCCGACAACTGGTCCATGGCGCCGATCTCTTTTGATAAATCAGCACAAAGGGTAAAATATTCAATGGCAAGATCGAATTTTTTGGTCTTTTCGTAAACCATGCCGATATATGCCGATGAAAATATCATTCCCCTGCGATCTTTTCTTGCACGCTTGATGGCCAGTGCCTGCTGCATATGGTTGAGGGCTTTGTTGTATTCCTCCATGTGCATATATACCAATCCCATGTTATTCAGATTAATGGCCTTCCATGAGTGGTTTCCAAGCTGAGTGTTGATCTCAAGAGCTTCCTCAAAATATGAGAGGGCTTCAGTATATTTTTCCATTGTGATGTATACACCTCCAATGTTGCTGAGTGACCCTGCAATTTTATCCTCAAGATTCAGATCTCTTCTTATTTCCAGTGATTTCTGAAAATATTCCAGGGCAGTTTTATTGTCCCCAAGCCGATTGTTCAACAAGCCGATTCTATTCAGGATGGATGAAGTATATTCTGTTTCACCAATGTCCTCACTGATCCTTAGTGCCATATTGAGATATTCGCTGGCGCGGTCGTATTCACTTAGTACATAGTAGTTGTAACCAATTTCACTGAGGTTTTTGGATTCATCCAAACGGTTTCCTTCCTTACGGCTCAATTCCAATGCCTGTTCCAGGTATGGGATGGCTTCCCTGTAATTTCCGTTCCTTTTCAAACAGGAGGTCAACTGTTCTATGAACTGAGCCAGCTTTTCATTTTCCTTCAGGTCGTTAAGAACCTGAATCGATTTTTTATAGTAGACAATGGCCGTATCGTATTTCAGCTTTTTCTGCCAGGATTTACCCATCATATGGTAAGCTTCAGAAATTGACAGGTCATCCCGGTTCCTTTCGGCCATATCACATGCCCTGCCGGCATAATAAAGTGATGAATCGGGATTGTTTTTATATGATTTTTCCGCGAGAGTGATTAAATCCTGTATGGACAGGACTGCCGTTATTTCATCATCCAAACCGGCTTCATTGCCTGATTGGCTTTGCAGGCAAAACGGGATAAAACATCCCAAAATAAAAAGTGATAATATGAAAGAAGGAATTTTATTTTTCATTTTCGAGGCTAAAGTAATAAAAACTCAAAACCCGAAACGCAAAATCCGAAACTCAAAACTCTGCCGAAGGCATCCCTACGGGAAAAACTCAAACTCTATCTTCTGCAATCCACATTTATTATCCTGAAAAAACTAATTTTGCAAAAATTAAAAACCTTTGTGTGATGCGTAGAAAAATAGCAGCCGGAAACTGGAAAATGAACACAACCCTTAATGAGGGCAAAGAACTTATCGAAAATATGCTTTCAAAGCTGGATGAAAATCCCCCTAAACAAAATGCAGATGAGCTTTTGGTGATCTTCGGAACACCGTTTATAACGATAGAAAGTGGTATGCAGCTGGTATCAGGGAATCCGATGGTTAAAATGGCAGCCCAAAACTGTTACAGCGAAGAAAAGGGGGCATACACAGGCGAAATAAGCGTAAGCATGATCAAGTCGACAGGTGCGGAATATGTAATCATAGGTCATTCCGAGCGAAGGGAATATTTTCATGAAAGCCATGAAATGCTTGCAAAAAAAGTTGATCTGGCGCTGAAACATGACCTCAAACCTATTTTTTGCTGTGGCGAAAAGCTGGAAATCCGGGAGAAGAACACGCATTTCAATTTGGTGAAACGACAGATCGAGGAGTCGCTTTTTCATCTGGGTGCGGAAGACTTTAAAAATATTGTTATCGCATACGAACCGGTTTGGGCCATTGGCACAGGAGTAACCGCTTCACCGGAGCAGGCACAGGAGATGCATGCATTTATCAGGAATTTGCTCGCTGAAAGATACGGCCCTAAGGTTGCCAGTGACACTTCCATTTTATACGGCGGATCGGTTAGTGCAAAAAATGCGGCAGAGCTCTTTGCAAATCCTGATGTTGACGGTGGCCTGGTAGGTGGTGCATCGTTGAAGGCGGATGATTTTGTAACCATCATCAATTCTTTCTAACCTAAAAACCTGCAATCCTCATGGCTATTTCAAAACCAATTCATGCCTTGATTTTCGATTGGGGCGACACCATCATGCGCGATTTTGCTATTCCGGGACCTATGTCGCGGTGGGATAAAGTGCAATGGATTCCGGGCGTTGAAGATGCGTTGAAATTGCTCTTCGGAAAATATCTGTGTATCATAGCCACAAGCGCTGAACATTCAGGTACTGATGAGATGATGGCTGCACTCAAAAGGGTAGGTGCTGAAAAGTATTTTCACCACTTTTATTCTTCAAAGGAGTTGGGGTATAAAAAGCCCGATCCACGTTTTTTCAGTGCCATCATAAACCAATTGAACCTCGTGCCTGAAAACTGCGTTATGATTGGCAATAGCTATGAAAAGGACATTATCGGTGCAAAAAGCGCAGGATTGCAAACCGTTCTTTTCGATGAAAATGAAGAGGAAGGAAATTTTACGGATGCGGATGCAGTTATTCGCCACATGGATAAATTGGCAGAGGTAATTCAATAAACCATTATGATTCAGAAAATTCTAATACCTGTTTTAGTTTTATTAAATATTTATCTGGTTGATGGCCAGAATGCCTATCCCCAGGATGATTTTATTCCACCGGTGGATTATAAAATGGCACTTTCCGGTACATTCGCAGAGCTCCGCAACGATCATTTTCACTCGGGTATCGATATAAAAACACAGGGAGTGGAGGGTAAGAAACTGAAATCAATTGCAGATGGTTTTGTTTCAAGAGTTGCTGTTTCTGCGGGGGGATTTGGCCGTGCGCTATACATTGATCATCCAAACGGATACACCTCTGTTTACGGGCATTGTAAAAACTTTTCACCGGAAATTGAAGCCTATGTTAAAAAGGAGCAGTACAATGTTGAATCCTTCGAAATTAATTTATTTCCCGAACCCGGTCAATTTATTTTTAAACAGGGGGATATCATTGCATACTCCGGCAATACCGGTGGTTCGTTTGGGCCGCATCTTCACTTTGAGGTAAGGAAAACAAATGATCAGGTGCCGGTGAATCCATTGCTGTTCGGATTTCCTGTTAAGGATTATATCAGGCCGAGTATTGTGCGTCTTCTGGTTTATCCTTACGGTAATTTCAGTTTTATTGACGGCAAAAACAAATCTTCAGAGTTTAAGCTTAGCGGCTGGGGGCCCAAATACCAGATACAGGGTAAGGATACCATTCAGCTTTCTGGCGAGTTTTATTTTGGTATCGAAACCTACGATAAATTAAATGACTCAGGAAACAAAAACGGGGTTTACGAAATTGAAGTTTTCATCGATTCTAACCGGGTTTACCATCACCGGATGGAGCAATTCAACTTCTCGGAATCACGTTATGTGAACAGCCTGATAGATTATGCCTATTACAGCAAAAACCGGCAAATGGTACAAAAAACACGCATTGAGCCAAATAATCAGTTATCGGTTTACCAGGCTGCTGTAAACAATGGTGTCTTTCAGTTTTTCGGCGATCAGGTACACCAGGTCAGGTATATTGTTAAAGATGCCTATGCCAACGAATCCATCCTGACGTTTTATGTAAAAAGCACCCCGCCAACGTTTCATAATTCAGTTGCCAACGGGAAACATAAATACGATGAAAATATTTTTTCGTACGACTGCGATAATTTTTTCGAATGCGAAAATGTTAAGTTTGAAATCCCGAAAGGCTCACTCTATGATACCCTCAGTTTCAAAT
>JABMQA010001441.1 GCA_013203545.1 Bacteroidota bacterium | reverse complement strand
TCCATTAATTGCTTTTAACCCCTGCTTGGTAACAGGTAGTTTTGCACTCAACTCTCTCATGGTTTTTAGCTGTAAAACCATATAAACATCCCAATCAAGTTCATCGGCTTTGGCATCACGCCAGGCTTTAAGACGCTTGTAAAAATCAGGGTGGGTAATGTCTGTGCCAACCGGTTCAGATGATTTTTTCCGGACAGATTTTAAGGAATGATCATCAAGAGAAGCTTTGGCTCTTGCATCCAAATAATTTTTTACAATAAAACCTTTTTGGCAAGCCTGTAAACAGGATGATTTGAATAATGCCTCCCCTAACAATTTATTAAGCACGTCTTTCACTGATTTACGTGTTGCTTTATTATCTGTTTCTATCGTAATATTTTCAATTTTATCTGTAACCAATATTTCAATTTTATCTGAAAAATAAACGCCGGCTTTCTGTATTCTTTCCTGCAAAGTGGCATCTTTCTCTACATCATTCTCTTTTGAAAGCGAATTCAGAAGCTGGTTACGAAATTTCCCTGATACATCTATTATCTCTTCTTTAACCTTTTTGTTCATTTCTATAAAAATACTCCTTATGTTTCCCTGTAAACTACCGGAATGTTCATTTAATAATTTAATGGAAAAAAATATTAATTTCTGTAAAGTATTAAAATCAAAAAGTCCGGTTAGCAATTGTTGTTGATAAGCTTTTTTTGATGTTTCAAGTTGTGTCCTGTCAGGTTGGTTTTCTTCATAATGCTTTGTGAAATTTTCAACGGTTCTGTCGTGTTTTACACTTTGTGCTCCAATGGGTGTACTCAATATGAGACCTTCCAGTGATTTGCAGCGGCTAAGTGCCACATAAACCTGACCGTGTGCAAAGGCTGCCTGTGCATCAATAATGGCTTTCTCAAAAGTCAATCCCTGGCTTTTATGTATGGTAATTGCCCAGGCAAGTTTTAGCGGATATTGTGTAAAAGTACCTTCAACAGTTTCTTTAATTTCTTTGGTTTCTTCATCAATCTTATACTTCATTTTTTCCCATTCCACAGGCATAACATTTATGGGTTCTTCATCACCGACACAATTTACCGTTACAATATCATCATCAATTTTGGTGATTGTTCCTATCTTACCGTTATAAAATTCCTTAGCCGGATTAGGATCATTTTTTACAAACATTACCTGTGCCCCTGCTTTTAGGTTTAGTTCAAAATCGGTGGGATATGTGTATTCAGGGAAATTACCGGAAACTTCTGCTTCGAAAGTATATGTTTTCCCTTTTAACCGGCTCAACTTAGAATCATTAATTTGTTTTGCTTTAATATTGTGGGTAGTAAGGATGATGTAACCTGCATTATCAGGGTTAAAATCAGGTTTATACCTTGCATTGAGTTTGTCAATAACATCCCTGTCTATTTGGTTGTCACGGATTTTATTAAGCAGTTTAATAAAATGTTCATCTTTTTGCCGATAGACATGTTGCAATTCGATGCTCAGGTATTGGGTTTGCTGTAATGCTTTGCTGCTAAAGAAAAAAGGCGTATCATAATATTTCCTGAGTGGACTCCATTCATCCTCTTTCACTACCGGGGCAAGTTGCTGTAAGTCGCCAATCATTAGCAGTTGAACACCACCAAAGGGAAAATTTCTGTTTCTGAACCTGCGTAAGGTATTGTCTATACCGTCCAGCAAATCGGCTCTAACCATACTGATCTCATCAATTATCAGTAAATCCATACTTCTGATAATATTTATCTTCTCTTTGCTGAAGCGTTTAATTTTATTTTGCCTTTCCTGATTCTTAAATTCAGATGTTTTATAATCAGGCAGTTGGGGGCCGAAAGAAAGCTGAAAAAAAGAATGAATCGTAACACCCGCAGCATTGATAGCTGCTACACCCGTTGGTGCCACAACAACCATACGTTTGGGTGAATGTTTTTTAAGGTTATGCAAAAATGTGGTTTTTCCGGTACCTGCTTTTCCGGTCAGGAAAATATTTTTTCCGGTAAACTGCACAAAATCGTAAGTGAGTTGTAGTTGAGGATTATTTTGAATATTCATAAT
>JABMQA010001440.1 GCA_013203545.1 Bacteroidota bacterium | reverse complement strand
ATTGTCAACCTCCTCGAGCAAACCGCTGCAACCGAAACGTTTGAATTTTCTGGTGGCAAACTGATGCTATTCCTTATTAAACTTGACGAAAAAGCAGAGGTCGTTGGTAAAACACTTGATCAGATCGCTTCAGAGTTCCCGCATCTCGAATTCAGGGCCATTGCCATACATCGCAATTCAAGAACCATCATTCCACGTGGTCAGGATGAATTCAAAATAAACGACCTCGCATATGTGATTACCAAACCAAATGGCATTGCATCCCTTCTGAAACTGGGTGGCAAAGAAACTTTTGAAATCCGGAATGTGATGATTGTTGGTGGCGGGAGGATCGGCCGTAAAACAGCTATCAGGCTGGCTGATTCATACAATATGAAAATGGTGGAAATCGACAAAAACAGATGCCTCAATCTTAGCAACGAACTCACCGACTCATTAATCATCAATGGCGACGCCCGCGACATTGAATTGCTTAAGGATGAAGGTATCGAAAATATGGATGCTTTTATTGCCGTTACCGACAACTCTGAAACAAACATCCTTACCTGCCTGCATGCCCGTAAATTCGGCGTTAAGAAAACCATTGCACTGGTAGAGAACATTGATTACATCGATATTTCACAAAATATCGGCATCGACACCATCATCAACAAAAAACTAATCAGCGCAAGCTACATTGCACAGTTTACGATGGGTGCGCAAGTCACCTCCACAAAAATTTTACATGGTATTGACGCAGAAGTTTTTGAATTTGTCGTAAAACCCGATTCACAAATCGTTAAAAAACCCATCCGCAAACTAAAATTCCCTGAAGGGGCTATTATCGGAGGAATTGTGAGAGGTGATAAAAGTTACATTGCAATAGGCAATTTCAGGATCAGGGAGGGCGATAAAGTAGTGGTTTTCTCGCTGCCCTCTTCCATACACAAAGTTGACCGGTTTTTTAATTAAGGACAGGTGATGGAACAAAATTCACCCGTACATTAAGGTATGACATGCATTACGAAACACAATTGGTACAAATAATTACACGCCGGAAAGCATGCCCTGGTCAAGAAAACTAAATTTCGAAATCATTATCCGAATCATCGGGGTTCTGCTGATCATCGAAGGGGTCTTCATGTTATCCGCACTGCCTTTTTCGTGGTATTATGCCACCGGAGATATATTTGCATGGGTGTTTTTTGACGGGCAACATGATTTTTGGCCATTGCTCCTTTCAGCACTATTTACGCTTGGTATCGGATGCGTCTTATATTACCTGGTGGGTAAAGAGGTAAAAAAGTCCATCGGAAAACGCGAAGGTTATATTATCGTAACTTTTTCGTGGGTGGTTATCTCTCTTTTCGGGGCATTGCCATTTGTGCTGAGTGGTGCCATACATAGTTACACCGACGCTTTTTTCGAAACAATTTCAGGGTTTACAACCACAGGGGCTTCCATTTTGAACGACATAGAGGCTGTACCGAAGGGCCTGTTATTTTGGAGGTCAACCACCCATTGGATTGGCGGTATGGGCATCATTGTACTATCGCTGGCCATTCTACCTTTTTTAGGTATCGGCGGTATGCAGTTATTTATTGCAGAAGTCCCCGGCCCGACACCCGACAAACTCCACCCGCGAATTACTGCCACTGCCAAGCGGCTCTGGGGAATATACGTGATTTTAACGGTTGTGGAAACAGGGTTGTTGATGTTTGGCGGAATGGATCTTTTCGATGGTTTATGCCATGCTTTTGGCACTATGGCAACCGGGGGTTTTTCAACCAAAAACACCAGTATCACAGGGTTTTCACCCTATATCCAATATGTGATAACCCTTTTTATGATCCTCGCCGGAACCAATTTTACTTTACACTACCTTGCCCTGCATGGCAGACTGAAAGATATATGGAAAAATGAAGAATACCGGTACTACCTGGCAGCAATCCTCGTAACCACAATCATCATTACCATTACCCTGGTTGTTGACAATACATCCCCAATTGAAACTTCCTTCCGGGATTCGCTGTTTACAGTGGTTTCCATTCTCACAACCACCGGGTTTGTAACATCCAACTACCTGACCTGGCCCGGCGCACTCTGGTTCCTGATTTTTATGCTGATGTTTGTAGGTGGCAGCGCAGGTTCCACCGGAGGCGGTATTAAAATAGTAAGACAATTGTTGTTGTTTAAAAACAGTTTCCTGGAACTGAAAAGGCTGATGCACCCACAGGCCATAATTCCAGTTCGCATGAACAACCGGCCTGTTTCACAGGATATCATCTTTAACGTGTTGGCCTTCTTCCTGATTTACATGATCATTTTTGCGATCGGAACATTCATCATGTCTATCATGGGTCTGGACTTTGAGTCAGCAATCGGATCAACGGTTGCCGCACTGGGAAATATCGGGCCTGGAATCGGAAGTGTGGGTCCCATCGGGAACTATGCTGATATCCCCGTGGCAGGAAAATGGTTCCTATCATTCCTGATGCTTCTTGGTCGTCTTGAATTATTTACCGTACTGATATTGTTTTCGCCGGCATTCTGGAAAAGGTAGAATGAAGCGGGTTTCAGGTT
>JABMQA010001439.1 GCA_013203545.1 Bacteroidota bacterium | reverse complement strand
CCAATAAATTGGAAAAATGAAAACCGTAATAATTTAATTCTAAACTTTGGGTTAGCTGCATGACCAAATAGCTATGATGAAGATTGTGAGTTTTTCAGCAGACCCTAAATAATTCAGCATTTCTTGAATAATGCCGGGTGTCGTAATCCTCAACAGGGGGTGTTGACCCCATAGGCGTTACAACGTCATCATCGCCACAATGCAATTGCAATGCGTACTCCACACTTGAACCGGCCACCTTGGCCGGTTTCCAGAAAATGTATTTATGCTTATGCGAAATAATCATCAGATTAAATTTTTAAGGATATCCAGGGTTTTTCTATAGAGTTTTGACTTTTTTCTGAGTTTATGCGAAACTTTTCTGAGATAGTTAATCCGCGATTGCTTGGTTATTGCATCCTGAATGATGTCCATAAGTTCTTGATAAACATTTGTATGTTGAAGATCAGGATTGTTACACAGCACAAAATTTGTAACACTGCTGTTGCGATTTCAAAGTTACCTCCTTTTCCAATTCGCAAGATATGTTCAACAAATCCGGAGCCAATACATCAGTATACCTACCAGCCCATTGGCATCCAAATATGCAAATGTAAAAAAAAGCTGCCTCAGGTTCAGACCATCCGGCAGCTTTTTGTGAAAAATATTACTTTAAGATTATAAGATATCTATTTACCATCACCAATATTTTCGGCTTCAAGCACCTCCGGGCTATTATTATGACCTGATGGCATTTCCAGGCCATAGCCCTGTTTCTTGTCGGCTTTTTTTAGCAGGAATGCAAGCCAGATGGAAATAGCGCCCAGCACCACAAGCATGGATACCGGAATGGTATAATCATAATAAGGGATCAGACCGCTAATTTGCATTTCCTTGATACGTATACTTATCTCAGCGGCATTAAAACCTTCTGCCGAAAGCCTTTCGTTGGTATCAACAATTTTTGTAACTGTTTCTGTGTTGGTCAAATCCAGTACTTTCCCAATTCCCCAGAAAAATGCTGCAAGGCCATAATTCTGAATGGTAAACATGGTAGCGTAGGCTGTACCCAGGCGGCTTTCGGCAACGATTTTGGCAACGGATGGCCACATGGCTGCAGGCACAAGTGAAAATGCAATACCCAGAGAAAATAGTCCTAAATATCCCAGGGCCACACTGTTGAAAACCGAAAGGGAAAGGTGTGCAAAAATAAGCAGGAAGGAACCAAGTATCATCAACGATGCGGCCTTTCCTTTCTTATCTACTATGGAGCCAAAAATGGGTGTAAAAATAATGGTACCCAATGGGATAAGGCTGGCAACTTTTGGCCCGTTTGAAAAAATCGCACCGAGTTTCTGCCACAGCGTCATGCTGCTCATATCAGGCAATTCAAGGGTAAAACCAAATTTGTTTACGAGTAAATCGGGCGCATATTGGATAAATGGAAAAACTGCCGCATAAAAGGTCACACATAGCAGGGCAATAAATATAAAGGAACGATTCGAAAGGAGTTTGACCAGATCGGAAAACTTAAATTTTTCTTCCTCAGCCTCATTACCGGTTTTTTGTGCACCCACCTGTTTGTCGATCTTGATGTCGAAGATGAGATAAACAAGGAAGCCGATCAGGGCAATCGCAATCAATGTTGCGGCAAAATTTACTGCCGGCGAGACCAATCCACCACCGATGTCAATGGAGAATGCAGTTCCAAGTGCCGAACCCAGACGTCCAAATCCCATATTGATCGCAAATGCAAGGGCCAGTTCGTGACCTTTAAACCATTTTACAATGGTACGGCTTACCAACACACAAACGGTTTCGAGTCCAATTCCAAATAAAATCCGTCCAACCATCATCCAGGAAAGCATCGTGTCGGGGTCATTGCCAAAGTAGCCGCTGGCTGCCAGTGCCGTTACCCCTGCACCAAGTGTTGCCAGGCCACCGAAAATAATACCTGAGATACGAATCCCCCATCTATCAAGGATAATTCCCCCTAAGATGATCATTCCTGCCAGGTTGGCCCATGTAGTGGAACTGATAAGTAATCCGAAATCGCTGCTGGTAAATCCCATTTGTGATTCCATTAATGGTTTTATTCCAGAAAAGAAATCTTGAAACCAATAGGTAGCAAAGGTGAGCATTGCAAGCAGGACAAGGACAAACCACCTTACCGGAGCCGAGTCGCTTAGTAATCGTTTAATTTTACTCATTAAATAATCTTTTTGTATGTAATTTATTGAATTCTGATTCAGGGCTGCGAAAATAGGTAAAAAAACAATAGTTGGAAGGTTTCAGGTTAAAAGGGTTTCAGGTTGGAAGGTTTCAGGTTAAAAGGGTTTCAGGTTAAAAGGGTTTCAGGTTAAAAGGGTTTCAGGTTAAAAGGGTTTCAGGTT
>JABMQA010001438.1 GCA_013203545.1 Bacteroidota bacterium | reverse complement strand
TATTACCTTTGAACGTTAAATCCAATCAAAATTAAAATGGCTAAATCCATCATATCAAAAGGTAATATGGTAAACCTCAAAATTAGTATTTTCCTCCTATTGGTCACACACTGTTTTTTACCAGATGCGTTTTGTCAGCAAATCAAAACAATTGATGAGATGTCCTCGTTCCGTGTGATGTTTTACAATGTTGAAAATTTATTTGATGTGGAGGATGATCCGCTTACCGCAGACGAAGAGTTCACTCCAGAGGGCGAAAGGTACTGGAACAACCGGAAATTCTATCAAAAAATCAACAACACCTACAAAGTGGTTATGGCGGTTGGGCAATGGAATCCACCGGCAATCATAGGCCTATGTGAAATCGAAAACCGCTTTGTACTGAACAAACTGGTTTACGAAACACCACTCAAAAAGTTCGATTACCATATCGTCCACGAGGAATCCCCTGACAGGCGTGGGATTGATGTGGCACTGATTTACCGGCCGGAATTTTTCAATCCGATTCACCATGAAGCCATTCCCATAGCATTTCCTTTCGACTCCACCTATCCTACACGAGATGTTCTCTATATTAAGGGACTGGTTTCCAACAATGATACCCTGCACTTATTTGTTAATCACTGGCCTTCGAGGTATGGCGGGTATATGGCTACACAGTCCAAAAGGGAATTTGTAGCCGCCCTGGTCAGGCAAAAGGTCGATTCGCTTTTTCAATTTCAACCAGGAGCTGCCATCCTCATTATGGGCGACTTCAACGACGACCCGCAGGATACGAGTCTTTCGGAGGCGCTACTGGCAAAAAATCCTGAAGATAACCCTCAACAATCTGAACTTTACAACCTCATGTTAGCCAAAGATCCTGATTGGCCGGATGGCTCCTTAAAATATCAGGGCAACTGGAACAGGTTCGACCAGATCATTGTTTCGGGAGGAATGTTATCCGATACTTCCAGGCTATTTGTGAATAAAGATGGCGGTAAAATATTCCACGATGATTTTTTGCTGGAACAGGATGAAACCCACCTTGGGGACAAGCCCAACCGAACCTATGTCGGATTTAAATACAACGGCGGCTTCAGCGATCATTTGCCTGTTTTTGTGGATGTATTTGTAAATTCTGAAATCATTGATCGTTAACCTTCAATCTGAAATCAAAAACAATAGTCTAAGATTTGTCGGCATTTTTCATATATGTAAACCGAAGAATGAAAAATGCCGATTTGTCCTATCATGAAGGCTTCTTTAGGAAAATCCAGTGAGTTTGCCGGTTTACATCAATATGAATTTCAAAAGGTTTTGGCCGAAAGAAAAATCCCGGTTCATTATGATGTTAATGATCTTGAAGATGATTTAATCGTGCTAAATGAATAGTAGGCTTGAACTTTTGCATCATAATAAATCATAACAATCATGATAATCTGCGTTCTATCAAAAAAAATCGAACACTGATCTTTATGATTTTTATGATTTGCGCAAATGGGACCGGATTGATATCAAAATTTTAAATACCTTTGATTTATGAATTCAAAAGAGGAATTAATATCCAAACTAAAAGAACTAAAACCCATCCTGTACAGGGATTTTTCCGTTAAGGAGATTGGGATATTCGGTTCTTTTTCTAACGATACTTACACAGAATCAAGTGATATTGATATTCTTGTTGAATTGGAAAGACCCATTGGTTGGAGGTTCTTTTCCCTGGAGTTATATCTCGAACAAATCTTCAACAGGAAAATTGATTTGGTTACAAAAAATGCACTCAAGGAGCAAATAAAAGAAAGTATCTTAAAACAAGTCAGTTACGTATAGTGAAAAAGGAAGATCGCACATACCTAATGTACTTGGAGGATATGCAAATTGCTATGAATCGCATTACTGAATATATTGATGGCATGAATTTCATTGATTTTAAAAGGGATTATGAAATAATCTGGGATATTGCAACCAATCATATACCTGATAATAAAGTGGAGATCGAAAAGATAATAGAATTTGAAAAAGTATAATTAATCGTGATACCGCCTCTGACGAGATCATCCACACCAGTTGAACAATTTAGATTAGTCCCTTCTTTCAAAAAAAACCTTAATTTGTATCGGTTCTAAAAAGTATCTTTTATCTTTGCCGCCGATTATTCAGAATCTTATTCTAAGTTATTATCAATGAGTAAAAAAAGTGAGGGTACTGTGTCACAGGTTATCGGGCCTGTTGTAGATGTTTCGTTCAGTCAGGATCAGCCGCTTCCCAATATTCACGATGCACTTGAGGTGACCAAAAGTGATGGGCAAACCATTGTACTTGAGGCCCAGCAGGATATTGGTGAAAAAACCGTTCGTACCGTGGCTATGGATTCCACCGACGGATTGCGTCGCGGAATGAAAGTGATAAATACCGGGCAGCCCATTTCGATGCCGGTTGGTGAAGATATCAAGGGACGTCTTTTCAATGTGATCGGCGAGACCATCGATGGGCTGAAACCCGTCCCGAAAACACATTCATATTCCATCCACCGCGAACCACCATTGTTCGAAAACCTGACCACACAAAAGGAGGTTTTGTTCACCGGTATCAAGGTTATCGACCTTATCGAGCCTTATGCCAAGGGTGGTAAAATCGGATTATTTGGTGGTGCAGGTGTTGGCAAAACCGTGATCATCATGGAATTGATCAACAACATCGCTAAGTCCTATTCAGGACTTTCCGTGTTTGGCGGAGTGGGAGAGCGAACACGTGAAGGGAATGACCTCCTGCG
>JABMQA010001437.1 GCA_013203545.1 Bacteroidota bacterium | reverse complement strand
TGATAAACCCCATTTCACCTGTTACCACTACTCCACCGTGTAAGCCAGCCTTAAATTCGGGAACCAGGCCATATTTGTCATGGTATTTTTTCTTGCTATGGGCAATTTGTTTCTTTTGCTGGAAAAAGCATTCTATAGGCCTGTTGTGAACAACGCCTTTTTTCATTCTCCAGGTAATAATGGCTTCATCACCAACATATTTATAGATCTGGCCTCTGGTGACGGCAACAGGCTCTGCCAGGTCGTAAAAAAAATCGTTCAGCAGGGAGAGAAATTTTTTATGCCCGAGTTTTTCGGCAATGGAGGTGGAGGATTTCAGGTCGAGGAACATAAAAATCCTTTCTTCTTCAAAGGGGCGGTTGTATTTTCCTGCAAATATTTTTATCAGGTAATTCTTTCCAAGCAAGGTGTCGAACATCGAATAAAAACTGAATGTAAGACTAAGAATCAAGCCAAAAAATATTCCGTAAAGCATCGATGTGCTGAATAAAATATCATCGTAATACTTATAGATAACGCTGAAATTAAATTTGTTAATAATTACAAACGAAACAAGAACAGCAATAATGATCAGGGCAACATAAACAATGGAACTGATGAGCAATGCCAATAAAAGATTTATGTGTTTTAGCTTTGGTTTAATATAGGTTTCAAAAAGAATGATGTATGTGTAAACCTGTGCGCCGATGATGAAACCAAGGATAAAATTAATGAACTGTTGCTGGAAAAAAATGTACGTAAAGGCACCGGAAATGATTCCTGAAAGAAAAAATTGATATACAAACCTTTTAAACTGATTTTGCCTGATGGATTTCATTGGTGGCATTAATATTTGTCCTTTATGGTTTCAACACCATCCCAGTCATCTGAAATTCCAAACTCCAGTATGTTTGTGCATCGGGCAATGTAGAGTGAAATGGCCCTGTCGGCAGGATTGATTTTATATAATTTTTTAAATATCCCGTGGGCAATATCAAACTCTTTGTTTTTGTAAAGTTGCAAGGCTTTTCCAAATTCGGGTTTGGATTCAATTTTAAGTCGTTTCATCTCCTGAGGCTCTCCATCAAGGACTTCAAAAATATATACGGCCTCTTTCTTACCTTTTACTTTAACCACGTCCAGAAACCTGTAGTTGTACCTTCCCGGATCCTGAAGTTTAATAAGTGTATCCTGGCTGATGATGATGGAGGTGCCGTACATTTTGGTAAGTCCTTCAACCCGGGAGGCCAGGTTTACCGCATCCGATACAACCGTGCCGTCCATCCTGCCATGACCACCCACCACGCCTAACATTAAGTTACCTGTGTGGATGCCGATACCACTGTTAACAGGCAATTTATTTTCCAGTTTGCGCTGCAGGTTAAGGTCGGCCAATGCCGATCTCATTTCAATGGCTGCATCAATGGCATTCTCCACATTTCCAACAAAAAGTGCCATGATCGAATCGCCGATGTATTTATCAATAAAACCATGGTTTCGTGAAATAACGGGTTCCATCCTGCTTAAATACTCATTAAGGAAATCGAAGGTTTCCTTCGGGGTCATCTCCTCCGAAAGCGCTGTAAACTCACGGATATCTGTAAACAATACCGACATTTCCTTTTGGATCTGATCACCAAGTCTTACATCAACAATGCTTTCTTTACCAAGAAATTCAAGAAACTGCTTGGGTACAAACCGGAAGTATGCTTCGTTCATCTTTGAAATATTGGAGATGTATTGTTCAATCTTTAGTGACATTTCGTTAAAGCCTTCGGCCAACTCACCAATTTCATCATTGTTACGTACCACAGTAAAATTTACATTTTTGCCTTCACCGGTTTTTTGCATATTATATAACAACTCCTTAACAGGGTAAACAATGTCCAGTGTCGTCCACTTTACAAAAAGCAAAATGTATATAAACGATACAAAAATTCCAACGCCAATACCAAAAAACATGATGAGGCCGTCCATCACATTAACAAATACAAGCCCTCCCATTCCACCGGCAGGGTCAGGATTATCAACAACCATTTTCATCAGGTTGCTGTATTTACCAAACAAGATTTGAATCTGATCTTCTGAAAGGCTTTTGAGTCCCAATTCGCTTATTTTCGACAGGCTCATAATCAGGTAAACAATAACGATTGTCAGAGGCAAAAGCGATGTCATGGCGCTTGATATCCAAAACCGGTTTTTAATTTTGCCCAATTTAAACTTGAATACCCGTTTACGTAATTCCTCCTTTGAGTAAAGAAAATCGAGATATTTAATGTGGACGCGGTGTTTTTCCCAGAAATAAACAAACAACAATGTGAGCAGCGATGAAAAAAGGGAGATAAAGAAAAATCTTGTAAACAGCGTTGTGCCCAGGTTGTAATCATCCGGTGTGCCATAAATTAGAATGGTCATGTAAATTAAAGTGGCAAGTAATGCAATACCCAGTATTCCCACATTTATCCAGGGCGAGATGAGGATGTATTTCTTACAAAAACCAAATAATTTATCCGATATTCTTTTTTGTTTTCTTTTTCGCCTGAAATACCTTTTGAAGGGATAGTTAAAACCAAATCCAACTATAAAACTTAAAAGCAATGCTTTAAATAAAAATCCAAATGACATTGATATCATTTCGTTTTGTTCATCTGTAGCTGCCTCATTTTCGCTTTCGATGTTTAGCGCTACTCCTGAAGTGTCGGAATCTACGGTGGTATTGTAATTAAAAAACCCGGTATGATCAGGTGGATTTGCTTCGGAATCGTTACCGCTTGGGAGTGTGTCTGTTGTATTCTGGTTGATGAGAGCCCCGCTTCTTTCCATAATCTCAGGCAGGTTTTGGAGCAAAAGAAAACCTGCAAATGGCAATACCAATAAAAGATAAAGAATGGACGAAAAAAGATATATTCGAAATCCGTAAAATTTTGGCACCCTTTTTTGATAGGTCATTAGCAATAAAATTATTTAAATTATTTAAGCATTTTTGCCGGCCTTTAGCAATGTATTTTTGAGTCGAATAATTAATTCATCTGCCCTGATCGGCTTGGCAATATATTCATCACAACCCGCGTCAAGGCTTTTCTGACGCTCACCGGAATAAACAAAAGCTGTGTGTGCAACAATTACAATATCCTGCCGTATTTTCTTTATTTCTTTTGTGGCGGCCAGGCCGCTCATTTCAG
>JABMQA010001436.1 GCA_013203545.1 Bacteroidota bacterium | reverse complement strand
TCCCACAATAGAACAATTTCATTTTCCCCGCCCTGAAGGACGGGGCTATTTATTTCTCCATCCATTTTAAGACAGCTTCTTAGCAAATTATTTGAGAAAATAAACTTAATGGCATAAACAGCAAATTGTATCTACTCGTTCATCTTTTGCCATAATTTTTTTCCCATTTCACGTGCAAATTGCAAAATATCGTCCTCCTTCATATTTACAAGTTGGCGATCCCTTACAACCAATTCACCTTTGGAGATAACATGTTCGACGTGCCGGGAGTTCATTCCATAAAAAAAGTGACCCACAAGGTTATCTTTAGATAATATTGTTGGGCTGTCGTAATCCAAAACCACGAGGTTATTCTCAGCATCACCTTTAATATTGTTGTCATTCAGATATTGATGAATGCCCCTAAACCTTCTATAGGTTTCATTCGGATAGGTTGGATATTTTTCGCGTCCTCCAAAATAGGCATATTGCGCACTTCTGATCATATCGCTGTGCATGCCATCGGTACCAAGCAAAATCTGACTTCCGAGACCTTCATCGTTAAAAACGCCAACACAGTTGTTCAGGTTGCTTTCCATGTTCTCAACAACCCATGCCTGTGATTGCTGCACCAGTTCCCGTTCACTTTCATTTAAATGCAGGCAATGCACCAAAAGCGATTTGTGTGAATCGAGAAACCCAAATTCATTCAGACGTTCAACTACCCGTTTTTTATAATTGATCCTGCAATGCTCCTGGTCATATTCATCTTCAGCCACATGAATATGAACGCCGGATTTATATTTTTCAACCAGCCCGGCGGCTCTTCGCATGGTGTGGTCACTAACTGTAAAAGAGGCATGCAGGCCAACAAGTCCCTGCTGCGATTTGAGGTATTGCTCAGTCTGTGAAAATCCTTCCAGGCCTTTTTGCATACCATTTCTATCGCTAATCTCATAACATAATAAATGCGACAATCCTACAAATTCGAAAGCCCCGGCAATGGTTTCGAGTGAACCTTCGATGGCAAATGGTGAGGAGTGGTGATCGATTACAAAGGTTACTCCTGATTTCAGGCTTTGCATGGCAGCGTATAATGCGCTTGCTTCAATCATATCCAGGTCGAGATTTTTATCAAGGTCCCACCAGATGTATTTGAGAATTTCATAAAAATTCTCAGGTTGGGTTTTGGGTGGAGGCATCCCTCTTGCCAGTGTGGAATAAATGTGATGGTGTGCGTTGGCAAAAGATTTCGTCACAAATTTACCCTCGCATTCAACGATCTGATCGGCCCGGGTTTTCAAGGGTACGGCGTCAGTAAAGTAAATTTTTCCATTCACACCCGGCTCAACCCGCAGGTGCGACTTCTTAAAATCAAGGGTTTGCCAGTCGATGTATGTTGCGTCTCTTAAGTATAAACTCATTATTCATTATTTAATCGGATATGATAATCATCCCTTCAAGCTCTATTTGTATTCGTACAAATTTAGTTTTTTTCTTTAACAATTTAATAATAGTGTGTATCAACAACGGGTTGCCAGAGTTTCATGTATTTATTATCACCTTTCGCGAAACATACCTGATCAAAAATACAGGTTGAATGATCGGAAATTGCAACGATCTGAACAAGGGTACAGGGCACTTTAGTACAGCTATGATCCCTGCACAGTGTTGTCTCACCACAACAGCTTCTCCCGAGCGACCAGAAAAAATCGTTCATTTTCATCACCTGGTGCCCTGATTTATCGGCAATGATCCTGAAAGCTTCAATACATGCATCACGAATGGGAACATCGGAATCCAGTGGCACCCGGTTTATGATTTTCCCTTCAAGGTCATTGTCGATAATACTTATACACCCAAGTCGCAACAACACCCTTTGCATGTGATAATCCATGATCGGGATAATATTTTCAGGATCTTCAATCTGCAGCAAGCCAGCCTCAACGGCCAATTTCAGGAAAAATGTCGACTTCTTTCTGTAAGGATCAGAGAAGGCCTCGATGTTGGACAAAATCTCATACATACCCGTTCCGTCTCCCAGCAATCTGTTACCGGAAGATTGAATCATCTTTTGAATACTACCATTAAAATGCTTGCAGATATATTGTGAGGCATCTATCATCAGATGAACCCTTTCAGCGATTCTGTCCAGTGTTGAACCTTCTGCAATTCCGGTGTGCGAAAAACATTGCTGCAGCATTTTTGCAATTTCTCCGGGTGCGGCATCGGCAAGATAAGCTGGTTGGAGGAGTTTGGAATCCGACCTGGCAAGTATTAAAAATCCATATTCAAGGTAATCCCATCCAAAAATATTGAGTGCGGGATTATGCAATGAATGTGTCTGGTGACAGATGGCAACAGCATAAAAGTGCATATCGAGGTTCGTTTCTTCATCCAGCTTAGCAGTAAGATACTCCCTCCGGTAAAAATCCCAGCGCAGTTTTAATGGTTTAATTACCGCTGCAACCCTTTCGCATTGAACCGGATTAACTAAAACCTGTTTGGTGTGCATAGTCGATTTATTTCGGATACTTACCAACGAACTTATTAATACTTCGATGAAACCTGTGAAAAAAAGCAGTGGGCTCGGCAAACATTAAAACACATTCTTTTGCTATCAGGTTTACATCCCGATCTTTTACAAGATCTACCACATCTTTACGCTGCGCACCCTGCTGAAGCCAGATATGCCTGATACCATTCGAAATGGCCTCCTCAACCAATCCTTTTGCCTGGTCCGGTTTTGTACAAATGATTATTCCTGAAACATTTTCCGGCAGCGACTTCACATCCGGATAACAGGATACGCCTTCGTATTCTTTAAGCTCATGATGGATGGGATACAACATATACCCCTTTGCTGTCAGCTCTTTAAAAATGGTATTTCCAAATTTCGATTTGGTTCTTGATATTCCGGCAAGCGCAAGATGCTTTTGTGCCAGAAACTCTTTTACTGAATTTAATTTTGTCATATAGTTGTTATTAAGTTGTTATTTGTCCGTCAGCTGACGGACGTCATTAAGTTGTCATTTGACTGCGCTGTCATTAAGTTGTCATTTGGCTGTGCCGTCATTAAGTTGTCATTTGGCTGTGCCGTCATTAAGTTGTCATTTGGCGGCGCTGTCATTAAGTTGTCATTTGGCTGTGCCGTCATTAAGT
>JABMQA010000124.1 GCA_013203545.1 Bacteroidota bacterium | reverse complement strand
GGACCCTTTTTCATCCCATCCGAAAAGGGATACAAGGGCCTGGGCCGCCTCAATGCCATTGGTTTCCACCCTACCGACTCGAAAACCGTGTTTGTGGGAGCACCTGCCGGCGGATTATGGGCAAGCAACGACAACGGTCAAACATGGCACAGCGAAACAGATGTCCTGCCAACGCTCGGCGTTTCAGCTATTTTAGTTGATCACACTAACCCCGAAGTCATGTATATCGGTACCGGCGACCGCGATGCCGGCGATGCTCCGGGACTCGGTGTGATGAAAAGCTATGATGGCGGATTAACATGGGAAATGGCAAACACCGGAATAGAAACACGCATTGTCGGTAGGCTCATCATGCACCCATCTGACCACAACATGCTGTTCGCTGCAACCAATTCAGGAATTTTCAAATCCACCGATGCCGGTGAAAACTGGGTTACTAAAGAAGGCGGTAATTTTAAAGAAGTGATTTTTAAAACCGACGATCCTACTGTGGTTTTCGCATCCGGCAACGGAAAATTTTTCAGATCTGTCGATACCGGCGAAACCTGGGAGGAAAATATATTTTTGCCGAATGCCGACAGGGGCGTAATTGGTGTATCACCAGCCAATCCCGATGTGGTTTACATTTTATTAACTGCAGGAAGTGTTTATACTGGCATTTACAGGTCGGATGATGCAGGACGCAATTTTACCGAAATGTCCACTACCCCCAATATTATGAGCTGGGGCTGTGAAGGTGGTGATGGCGGCCAGGCCTGGTACGACCTCGACGTAGCCATTGACCCGACTAACGAAGATATAATTTTTGCCGGTGGCGTAAATTGTTTTAAATCCATCGATGGTGGTATAACATGGGATATAAGCTCGCACTGGTGGGGTGACTGCACTGTTCCTTCGGTCCATGCTGATTTGCATGTACTCGAATATAACCCGGTGGATGGAAAACTCTATGCCGGTAATGATGGAGGCGTTTACTGGACTGATGATGGCGGCACATCATGGCACGAAATATCCAACGGACTTTCAATTGGCCAGGTGTATAAGATCGGCCAGAGTGCCACCGAAAAAAACAAGGTAATTAATGGCTACCAGGATAACGGAACTTCCACCTACATGGGCAGTCCCACCTTTGTTAACAACCTCGGTGGTGATGGTATGGAGTGTGCCGTTGACTATGAAAATGAGTTGATCAGCTACGGCTCACTGTATTATGGCGCTATTCATCGTATGGTGAACAACAGCTCGAGTTTTAAAATTGCCGGTGAAGGCACCTTTGGAATAACCGAAAGCGGTGGATGGATTACCCCATTCCTGATCCACAAAGGAAACACAGATGAAATGTTTATCGGGTTTAAAAATATCTGGAAAGGAACAGGCATCAAAACCGGTAACCCGAGCTGGATGAAGATATCCGACGGACTTGCCGGGAACAACGGCACCAACATGCGTGACCTCGAACAATCTCCTGCAAACCTGAATATCCTGTATGCGGGCCGTGATGATAAAAAATTATTTCGTACGGATCGTTGCAATGATTGGATACCCCAATGGACCGACCTGATGTCAAACCTTCCTGAAAATACCTCCATTAACGACCTTGAAGCGCACCCGTTTGACGAAAACATCATCTACATGGCACAGGGTAACAATGTGTACAAATCTGTTGACAAAGGCGAATCGTGGGAAATGATCACCGGTTCACTGCCCAACGTATCGAAAAACGACATTGCTTATTATAAAAACAGCCAGGAAGGGCTTTATCTCGCTACCGACATCGGTATTTTTTATACAGATACTTTTTTAGGTGACTGGATTATGTTCGACAATGGTTTTCCGGTCAGTTCAAAGGTTACGGAAGTTGAAATTTATTATGACCCCGATAACCCTGAAAATGATGCCATTCATGCAGCAACTTATGGCAGGGGGCTTTGGGAATCTGATATGTATCATTCCACACCCATTGCAGATTTCGTAGCCGATCAGGCCCTGATACCTCCCTCCTGCCCGGTAAGTTTTTCTGACCTTTCATCAGGTGTGCCCACCTCATGGGAATGGACCTTCGAAGGTGGAAATCCGGGAACTTCAAATGAACCAAACCCAGGCCAGGTCATTTTTGCCAATGCAGACGCTTTCGATGTCACGCTCACCGTCACCAACGAAATTGGAACCGACACAAGGGTGTACGAAAATATGATTACTGTAGATGATGACCTCCTGCCGGATGTCGATTTCGAGGCCGATAAAATAGCTACCTGCACCGGGACACCCGTTTATTTTGCAGATCTTACACAATACTGCCCCGAATCCTGGGAATGGGATTTTACACCTGATGATGTCATCTGCCTTGAAGGTACTGATCAATACAGCCAAAATCCGGTTGTACAATTTGAAAGCAATGGCAGCTACGGAGTAGAACTAACATCAACGAATGTAGTAGGCAGTTCCACACAGTATAAAGCGGGTTTTATTCACGCCGGAGGTATTCCTGCCCCATTTGCAGAAAGCTTTGAAGCCGGATCCTTCCACGAAAACGGATGGACCGTAGTAAATCCTGATGGTTCGATAACATGGGAAATTGTTTCACCTACATGCACACCCGGAGGGAACAACGCCGTTATGATGAATTGCAGGGACTATTACGCCCTGGGGCAGCGCGATCAATTGATCAGCCCGGTATTTAACTTTACCGATGCCATATCTCCCGGACTTTTATTTAAATATGCCTATGCCCAGCGAGCCAATCAAATAGATTCGCTCATCGTGAAAATTTCATACGATTGTGGTGAAAACTGGGAAAGGGTTTATGCCAACGGACCTGACGGAAATGGCTGCTTTGAAACTGCCCTGCCCACCTCAAGTTACTTTGATCCGTTGAGTGCCGAAGATTGGTGTGGTAGCGGTTATGGAGCCGGTTGCCCGGAGTTCATTCCATTCATCAATCTGTCACCAAATACACTGGTCATGTTTGAATCGTACAGCAAATTTGGCAACAATTTGTACATTGATGAAATAGAAATTACCACCCTGGTTGGCCAGGCCGAGATACCTTTATCCGAATCAAATATGCGGATTTCACCAAACCCGGCTGACGGTGAATTTACTTTGAAACTTAATAATCCCGTCCCGGAGGTGAACGTCCTCATTAGAAATATTCACGGGCAGGTTGTTAAAAGCATCAATTTAAGTTGCAATTCTGAAACATGTATTAACACCATTGCAGTTGATGATTTGCCAGATGGGATTTACCTGGTTCAGGTTTCAGTTAAGAATTTTAATGCTTCTGAAATTTTGATTGTCAGGTAATCCGGCTATATATCTTCCGGGTTAACATTGGTAAATCTGTTTATTTTAAGGGGTTTGAGGGATGCCATCCCTGGATTCTTTGGATTTTGTGTGATCAACTCATTCATGTTTTTCTTTAAAGCTATACGATACATCGTGTCTGAGGGATGGCATCCCTTGGTTTGATATTTTGGTCGTTTTCTCCATTTTGTCTGGTGGAAGGATGCCGTCTTGGAGTGTTTAGATATAGTTTGAATCAGCACGATCTGTTATTGAAGTTGAATTGCCAGTGAACAATCATCTTATCGATGGTTAAAGATCTCCGTTATTCAAACTCATAATTACCACAATCACTCTGGGGTTTCCACCTGCCACATCTCCCTTTCATAATGTGAAATTTTATAGAAAAGTAAAAATCCAGTCCGGTAAAATCGTTAAAACCAAAGAACCCTCCCAGTTTTTCGGTGCCAGCACCAAAATAGTAATACCTGACAAACAATCCCAAACGCGGTTTTCTGAAATCATACAACGAAAAGGGAACACTAAATTCAAACCTGGGTGTTTCATGCCGCAGGCTGATAATCGCTTGTGCCGGCCGTTTGATCTGCGATTTCCCCACGGTTACCGGAAGCAGTAAATTGGCATTAACAAACCAGTTTTGAAAATACTGGTAATCCAGTTGTAATCCCAGCGCAGCCTGCAGGTTTACGCCAAACTCCCTTCCGACCAACGATTTGTCCGGATCATTGTAAAAAACACGGCTCAGGTTTTGAAGTGTAGAATTGATACTGATATAATCAATGGTATCCACATTATACCAATTCCTCGAAACATTTTCATAGATGTGGGCCTGGGCATTTTCCTTAAAGGTAATTTTACCCAGATCAAGTATGGAAAAGCCAAATTTATAATGATAATCCTCAAAATCATCCTGGCAATATCTTTTGGGTTTTGATCCGTTAGGCAATAACTTTTTTTTGCGGAAGACAAAACCGAGATCTACGCCAATACCCTTCCCTTTGAATGTGGGCCCCTGGTCATAATAGGCTGTACTGTCATAATTTATGGGTATTGAAAATCCAAATTCAGCATCCAGGTTTGCAATATCAATCAAGGTATCATTAATTAGTGTATAATCAACACTATTTGCATACATGGAAACACCTGCAAAACCCATCAGTCTCCTAATATTTATTCCAGCAGCCCACTCTGTCATTCGCCATTGACTTATAATTTGAGCGTAATTAATGCCAATTTCCATCCAACCCATTGAGGCAAGGTCAAAATTGTTATGCACGAAATTGCTATCGTAAAAGGCCTCGTATTCGAGGCCTTCAACCATAAGAACACCAATATCTGTAGGCAGTTTTTTAACCGAAGTAACAAGAACTACCCGTGAGGATATTCCAAATGCCCGGTTACCCATCGACATCATTGCTGATGGCCCATATCCACCTGCCATCTGGTAAGCCAGAATATTCCGCACATCACCGTTATATTTCAATTGAGGCCCTTCACCTTCAAAATCCGGCAGTTGGGGATTCTTCTTGAAAAAGCTCATAAAATTATAATCGTAGGAGGGTATGTATAAAAAATTATTTTCAATAAAAAAATTTCCCCCAAGAAGGTTGATATCAACAAACAGCTTTGAAGTAACCGAGGATGCCGGATTTAGATTTGTTGAATATACACCACCAAAATTACTGGTAGATAATCCGTTCATTACCTGTGCAAACCCGATATGTAAATTTAGCAGAAAAAAAACATAGAAAAATAAAACCCTTCTTGTTTTCCAAAGATGATAGCAGCGTATAAAATGAAAAATAATAAAGTATAGCCTTTTAAGCGTATTGTTAGTAGTTCGAGAAAGCACCAGTTAGTTTTAATTTCAGATTCATTTTATTACTTAAAAAAACAAAAAAAATTGTTGAATCGCCGAAAATAGTTATTTTTGGTGGTAATCCTGCCAAAATGCAAATTCAATCTGATAAAGTTTAACTTTTTCTTACTAAGATGGGTGTTAAAAAAATTTATTAAAAACTATAATCACTAAAATAAACAGTTTCTCACTAAAAATTATCAAAGATGGAATTAACCCGAATATTTGACCTTTTGGAAAGATATGCCGAAAAATATGACAAGGACGATGTTTTGGCAGGAAAACGAGATGGACAATGGCATAAATACAGCACCAGTGACTATATTCGGTATTCCAACCAGTTTAGTTATGGCTTACTCGCCATGGGTTTTAAGCGTGGTGATAAAATTGCCACGGTAACCAATAACCGGCCCGAATGGAATTTTGCGGATATGGGTATGATGCAGGTTGGTGTTGTTCATGTACCCATTTATCCTACCATCAGTCTTAGTGAGTTTGAACATATCTTGAATCATTCGGATGTTAAGGCCATTTTTATCTCCGATAAATTGTTGCATGATAAGCTTTTCGAGCTACTTGGAACCATAAAAAAAATTGAGCATGTATTTACTTTCAACCTGGTTGATAATGTAAGGAATTGGATGGAAGTAATAGACGCCGGTAGAGAAAATGAAGAAAAATACAGGGATGAGGTTCTGAAAATTAAAAAAAGCATCAAACCGGATGAACTGGCCACACTGATATACACATCCGGTACAACCGGAGCTTCAAAAGGCGTTATGCTATCGCATAAAAACATTATTTCCAATGCCATTGCCACTTCTAAAATCCAACCGTTGGATCACCGGCATAAGGTTCTGAGTTTCCTTCCGTTGTGCCACATCTATGAACGGATGCTGACTTATCACTTTCAATACAAGGGCATCAGCGTTTATTATGCCGAAAATCTTGGTACCATAGCAGACAACCTCAGGGAAATTCACGCCGACGGTTTCAGCACAGTTCCCCGACTGCTCGAAAAGGTTTTCGACAGAATAGTAGCAAAGGGAAAAGACTTGCCGGGTTTTAAGAAAAAGGTTTTCTTCTGGGCATTAAATCTGGGTTTAAGGTATGAATTGAGAGGAGCTAACGGACCGGTGTATGAACTCCAAAGAAAAATTGCAGATAAACTGGTATTCAGTAAATGGCGTGAAGCATTGGGAGGAAAAGTAATTGTAATCATTTCGGGTGGATCGGCACTCCAACCCCGTCTGGCAAGGCTTTTCTGGGCTGCGGGTATGCGTGTGATCGAAGGATATGGCCTTACCGAAACTTCACCTGTTATCTCAGTAAATTATTTCAAACCACCCAAGGTGAAGTTTGGTACCGTAGGCCCGGTGCTGGAAGATGTTGAGGTTAAAATTGCTGAGGATGGGGAAATTCTTGCCAGAGGCCCGAATCTTATGCTTGGATATTATAAAGATCCTGATTATACCAGAGAGGTCATCGACAGTGAAGGCTGGTTTCATACCGGTGATATCGGGACCATTGAAGATGGTAAATTCCTAAAGATCACCGATAGGAAAAAGGAAATATTTAAATTGTCGGCCGGAAAGTATATTGCACCTCAAGTGATTGAAAATAAATTTAAGGAATCAATATTTATTGAACAGCTCATGGTGGTTGGAGAAAATGAAAAATTTGCAAGCGCGCTTATCTCTCCAAATTTCAACCACCTGCACTTTTGGGCCACAAAACATAAAATACATTACAGGGACAACGAACAACTGATCTCAAAACCTGAAGTGGTAAACCGTTACCAGAAGGAGGTTGATATCATCAACAATATTCTGGGTGACCATGAGAAAATAAAACGTTTCAGGCTCGTTTGTCCGGAATGGACACCACAAACCGGTGAACTGTCACCCACGCTTAAGCTGAGGCGGGGTAAAATTTACAAGAAATATGACCACATTCTTAAAGAAATTTACCGTCGTACACCAAATGAAAGCTAGTGTCCGTCCATAAAGTCAATCAATTTCAGGCATAATGTGCTCAATTAATATCCTTTTAAAATCAACAAAACGAAAATCCTTTTTCAACTAATTTTAATACTTTTGCGCCCTTTATAACAATTGTTAGCAAAAAAACAGTAGATATGAATCACAATCTTTTGTCGAAGCGGGTTAATAACCTTTCGGAATCAGAAACACTTGCCATGACCCGAAGAAGCAGGCAACTAAAGGAACAGGGTAATGATGTAATCAACCTGAGTATCGGTGAACCGGATTTCAATACACCGGATTGCATAAAGGAATCAGCCATCGATGCCATTAATAATAACATTACACACTATACGCCTGTATCAGGATACAAAAACCTGAGGCAAGCCATCTCAGATAAATTTAAAAGGGAGAATAACCTGGATTATACGATTGAACAGATCGTTGTTTCGAGTGGCGCAAAGCAATCAATCGCCAATACGCTGCTATGCCTGTTAAATGATGGTGATGAAGTGTTGATACCGGAACCCTACTGGGTATCATATCCCGAAATGGTAAAGTTAGCAGGAGGTGTGCCCGTTTTCATACCTTCCTCAATTGGCAATGACTATAAAGTTACACCCCAACAAGTTAAAGAAAAAATAACTCCAAAATCAAAGGTTTTTCTTTTCAGTTCACCATGTAACCCATCCGGTACTGTTTATACCCGGCAGGAATTGAAAGCCCTGGCAGGGGTTCTGGCAGAAAAAGAAGATCTTTTCATTATCTCGGACGAAATATATGAATACATCAATTTTAACGGTCGCCACGAAAGCATAGCACAATTCGATTTCATAAAAGACCGTGTTATTACCGTTAACGGAGTTTCGAAAGGATTTGCCATGACGGGTTGGAGAATTGGCTATATCGGGGCGCCTCAATATATTGCCAAAGCATGCGATACCCTGCAGGGTCAAACCACCTCGGGTGCATCTTCCATATCGCAAATGGCTGCCCTTAAAGCTTACCAAACCGATATCTGTTCAATTATCGAACTGCAGGAAATGAAAGTGGCCTTCAGGGAAAGAAGGGATTTTGTTCTGGATAGACTTAAAAAAATCCCGGGGATAAAAGCCAATATACCCCAGGGTGCATTCTATGTTTTTCCGGATGTATCCTACTATTATGGCAAGCATGATGGGGAAACGATAATTAGAAACGGATCAGATTTGTGCATGTACTTGCTGAACAAAGTATATGTTGCACTTGTTCCTGGAGAAGCATTTGGCGGATACAACTATGTAAGAATTTCTTACGCAACTTCAATAGCAGACCTGGAGCGGGCATTGGACAGGTTGGAGAAGGCATTGGCGGCGTTAAAATAGCCAGGACTTAATTAGCCTGTGGGTTTTTATTCGCCATAAAGCAATTAATAATGAGAAGCAAGGAGGAAATAGCCGGATTATTCGATTCGTTCAGTAAAATGAACATTTTGATTATTGGTGATGTAATGATCGACGCGTACCTCTGGGGAAATGTCGACCGCATCTCCCCTGAGGCCCCTGTACCCATTGTTACTGTTAAAAAACGTGCCAACCGCCTGGGAGGCGCTGCCAACGTTGCCCTTAATGTCAGGGCGATGGGTGGGCGGGCCCTATTGTGTTCGGTGATTGGCAAGGACGAAAAGGCAGAACAATTTGAACAACTTATGCAGGAAAATGACCTTGCAACGCACGGACTGCTCAAGAGTGAAGAACGCATTACAACTACCAAATTCAGGGTTCTCGGGAACAATATGCAAATGCTAAGGGTTGATGAAGAGATAGATAATCCATTATCCCATTCCGATTTACAAGACTTTTCGAAAATTCTGGAATCAATGATTGCACATGAAAATATTGATGCCATTATTTTTCAGGATTACGACAAAGGTGTCATTACTCCGGAAGTTATAAATCACATTACTAACATAGCACTGGAACGGGATATCCCTGTTGCTGTTGACCCAAAAAAGAGAAACTTTTCCAATTATAAAAACGTAACACTCTTCAAACCAAACCTTAAGGAATTGAAAGAGGGATTGGGGATTGATTTTCAATTGGATGATTTGGACAATCTATGTAAAGCTGTCAGGCAAATCCATGATGCACAGCATATAAATATTGTACTTGCCACCCTATCGGATAAAGGTATATATGTGAGTAAGAAATTGCCAGACGGTTCGTATGAAGCGCATCACATTCCTGCACATGTCAGGCAAATATCCGATGTTTCCGGCGCCGGTGACACGGTTATCAGTGTTGCTTCTATGTGTATTGCAGCAAATATTCCGATGTACCATATGGCGTCAACAAGTAATTTGGCCGGAGGCCAGGTTTGCGAAAGCATTGGAGTGGTACCCGTTAACCGAAACAAACTCATGGTGGAGCTCCAGGGTATGATTAAATAATTCCTTTGTGAATCAAAATTCTATTACAAATAGCATGGCAAAACCTGTCAAAACCCAGCCTTTACAAAAAAACCATAAACATCTCCATTTACCGGTTCGAAAAAAAACGAGGTTATGGAGATGTTCGATAGCATTGCCGGGAAGTATGAGTTTTTAAATCATTTCCTTTCATTTGGTATTGATAAAGGCTGGAGAAAAAAAGCTATCCGGATCATTAAAAATTATGAACACAAGCATATCCTCGACATTGCTACCGGAACAGGGGATATGACAATACTTGCGGCAGGCCTGGAACCCGATGGAATATACGGGATTGATATTTCAGGGGAAATGCTAAAGATTCAGCAAAAAAAGCTTATTAAATTAAAACTTGACCATCTTATAAAATTACAACAAGCTGAATGTGAGAACCTGCCGTTTGATTCCAATACCTTTGATATTACCACCACGGCGTTTGGCGTCAGAAACTTTGAAAATCTCGATCAGGGGCTTTCTGAAATTTACAGGGTTTTAAATGTTGGGGGTGTTTGCATCATTCTGGAATTCTCAAAACCGTCAAAATTTCCGGTTAAGCATTTTTATAATCTGTACCTCAACCATTTTGTGCCAGTTGTCGGTAAGGCAATTTCCAAAAACAAATTTGCCTACAAGTATTTACCCAACACCGTAAATCAGTTTCCTCACGGAGATGATTTCCTTAAAATATTGATGAAAGCAGGTTTTAAAAATTCTTATTACCGGGCTTTATCCGGAGGCATCGCATCTATTTACGTTGGTGAAAAATAAAAGAAAGCGGAAGGCGTTATTCCAAAGAATTTTTTAAAGGCAGCTCAGTTGAAGGTAAATCAGGTATTCATAATAATTTCCGTAGTTTTCATTATTTTATTTTCGAAGGTTTCATATTCTCAAATGAATAAGGTTCCAAACCTAAAATTATATGATTTTGAACCCTACCATTTTGGCTTTATCGTAGCTGCCAATCAAATGTTATTTTCAATAGAAACGGTTGATGGTTTTTCCGATCGCTGGTATAGTGGTGATGAACTTCCACAGAAAGGTTTACCAATTTTACCGGACTCGTCCCGGCTTTATGGCATCGAGGCAGAGCCCACAATGGGGTTCAGTGTTGGTATTGTTGGCGATCTGCGCCTGGGCAATTATTTTAATGTGAGGGTTATTCCATCGCTGGCTTTCGGAAGCCGCTATCTAAACTATAAAATAAGGTCTGTTAACAATGAATATAATATTGATACCATTTCTATATTAAGGCAAAAGGTCAATTCGACCTATATTGAATTTCCGTTTTTGGTCAAGTATAAATCCAAGCGCGTCCACAACATGCGGGCTTATGTTTTCAGTGGGATTAAGTATAGCTTCGACCTTGCATCCCAGGCCCATAAAACGGAGAAAAACAATTATGACCCCAAGCTTTTCCGCTCAGATACCTATTTTGTTCTGGGTACCGGGGTTGATATTTATATGAACTGGTTTAAATTCGGGATTGAACTCAATATGTCATACGGTTTTAGGGACATGCTGCTGCGTGAAGGCAATATATTAACAGATGGAATCGAAAACTTACGGTCAAAGATATTTATGTTTACTTTTACCTTCGAATAAATTGCAACACTTTAATATTTCTATTGATCAAAACTCAGATGATGGAAAAAAACGATACCAACGAATTATTTAGTAAAATTATCAGAAAAGCCACACTGAAAAACGATGTGTATCACAACACATATAAAACCTTCCACAAATTCAAAACAGTTATCAAGGAGATTGTGCGTGAATACCAGGAAACAGATTTCAAGCCTAAACGAGCGATTCCATTTGAGTACAAAAACCGGGGCGAATTTGAAGTAGAGCTTAAATTTGCCGGTGATATCCTTGTGTTCATAATGCATACCAATGTTTTTGAATTTTCACGTGGCCATGAAGTAATGAAAATGCCCTATGTTCAGGAAGACAAGGACAGGTCGTATTGTGGTATCATAAATATTTACAATTTTCTTGGTGATTCATTCAAATATAAAAGGGTGAATGATATCGGTTACCTTATCGGAAGGGTATTTATCAATAAGGATATGCATTATTTTATTGAAGGCAAGCGCGAAATCGGGTTTTTATATACCAATTTTGCCAACGCCTTTATGGATGATAACGCTTCACGCGATATTATCAAATCATCCATCAGCTATACCTTGAATTTCGATCTGTTAACTCCACCCTACGAGACGGTTAAACTCCTGAGCGTTCACGAAATCCAAACAACACTCGACAACATGAAGATGAAAACCGGCAAACGTCTGGGATTTAAGTTTCAGGCTGATGCCGATGAGGAAGAGCAGGCAGTGAAGAGTAAGCAGGTGACCGGTAGTGAGTGATCGGTAATCGGTAATCGGTAATCAGTAATCAGTAATCAGTGGGCTGTGGCTGACGCGT
>JABMQA010001435.1 GCA_013203545.1 Bacteroidota bacterium | reverse complement strand
CTGATAAACCATCCAACTCACTATTTTCACCTGCGATCAAATCAATTGAACCTTCCTTGATTTTCTGCAGGCGGTAATACTCCATCGCCACTTCATCGACAAGTTTCATACTCTCTGATAAATCACGTTTGGGTAGTTTAGTCTGCAGCAACTTGGCATACGCATAAAACTTTTCAAATTCCGCTTCCCTAAAGGGCATTATCTGGGCAAGGAAAGAGTACAAGTTTGTCCAGGTACGTAAGCTCTTTTTAAACTCCTCTTTTTCCTCTTCTGTTTCTATAGCCTTATAACGGTCAACGGCCGGATCAATATACGCGTAGAGTTGTGCTTGTGCCTTAACAGTCATTTGTGTGGATGGATTAAAATAGATTTTCGCAAAGGCATCTATTTCCGATGTTACATAGACCTGCCGCTCATCCAGCTTTGCTTTCAGGTCATAGAGATGATTCGGGTCGGGTTCTTCACTTACCGAGGTGATTTCATAATAGGGTTGGAATGATGCCAGGATCGTTTCCCGATCATTCACAAAATCCAGTACAAACGTATCCTCTTTCCCTGTGGTGGTACGATTCAACCGGGAAATCGTCTGCACTGCTTTAACCCCAGAAAGAGGTTTATCAACATATAAAGTATGCAGTAAAGGTTGATCAAAACCTGTTTGGTATTTATCAGCAACAATCAGAATTTTATTCTCATCCTTATTAAATACTTTTGGTAATTCCTTTTCTCCAAATCCCGTCATTTGCGGTTCGGTAACACCATCAGGATAATTATCATCTATCACCTTACCGGAGAAAGCGACAAGGACCTTAATATTTTGCCCATATCCTTTATCTGCAATGTAGCGATTACACTCTTCAAAGTAACGTTTGGCATGAATCCTGGAAGAGGTCACCAGCATTGCTTTAGCTTTTCCACCGATCTTTGGAGCCACCACCTGCCTGAAATGCTCAATGATTATTTCTGTCTTTTGTGCCAGATTATGAGGGTGGAGAGAGACAAACCGGCCTATTGCCTGAGCTGCTCTTTTTTTATTAATTTTTGGATCGTCTTCGATAGCTTTTGATATTTTAAAATAGAGGGAATAGGTGGTGTAGTTTTGCAGTACATCCAGAATAAATCCCTCTTCAATAGCCTGGCGCATGGAGTAGAGATGGAAGGGCTGTGGTTTTCCATCGTGGCCTTTATAGCCGAATACTGCCAATGTTTTATATTTTGGCGTGGCAGTAAACGCAAAAAATGAGAGGTTGGCTTGCTGTCCACGGGCTGCGGCAGAACGCTCAACATATGCATTGATTAATTCCTGAGAACAAACTACTTCTCCATCATTATCCCCATAAGTAGGGTATGGTTCCACTGTTTCCTGGGCATCAGATACATCTTCAGGGTACTCACTTACTGAAAGCACCTCTTTCATTTTCTTGCTGGCTTCACCCCCCTGGGAACTATGAGCTTCATCAATTATGACTGCATACTTTCTATCCGGGAGATTGCTCACTTTATCAACCACAAAGGGGAATTTTTGCAAAGTGGTGATAATTATATTGGCACCGCCCTCTATGGCATCAGCTAACTGTTGAGCGTCTTTATCTATCCGCTGTACCACCCCGGATTTGTGCTCAAATTGATAGATGGTATTTTGTAGCTGCGAATCCAGTACCAGCCGGTCAGTCACCACAATCACGCTATCAAATATTCTTTTATCCTGATCATTGTGCAAACCTGAAAGACGATAGGACAGCCAGGCAATTGAATTACTTTTCCCTGAACCAGCGGAGTGCTGTATCAGATAATTACAACCAGCCCCGTTTGCTTTGGCATGTTCAGTCATTTTTCGAACCGAGTCCAGTTGATGAAAGCGCGGAAAAATCATTTTTTCTTTTTTACGAGTGTGTCCTTCAAATTCAAATTCTTCGGTTTGTACATGAATAAAACGCCCGATAATTTCCAGCCAGCTATCCTTAGCTAAAATGTCATGCCATAAATAATCTGTTTTATATCCATTGGAATTGAGCGGATTACCTTTACCATGGTTATCACCCTTATTAAACGGCAGCCAATAGGTTTTGCTCCCATTAATACGGGTTGTCATATAGACTTCTTCATCATCCACTGCAAAATGTACCAGTGCTCTTTTTTTGAAGGTAAAAAGCAGTTCTCTATTATCCCGTGTAGCGGCATATTGCCGTTTCGCATGTGCAGTGTTTTGGCCGGTAAATTGATTCTTCAGCTCAAGCGTTGCTACAGGAAGTCCGTTGAGAGATAGTACCAAATCTACCGAGTTTCTGTTTTTCTTACTGTAATAAACCTGGCGAATTACCTTGAGCTGATTCTGCTCATACAGAGCGATTGTGTCAGGGTTTAATCCTGATTCAGGTTTGAAAAAAGCCATTTTGAACCGAACCCCATAATCTACAAAACCATTGCGGATTACATCGAGTGATCCCCGTAAATCCATCTCTTTATGCAATCGCTGGATCACGCGGTTTTCTACATCGCTGGTATGGATAGCTGAAAGCTTTTTCCACTGTTTTGGCTGGGTTTGTCGGAGAAACTGTAAAACTTCTGTTTTAAACATGCCCAGGTCGGGGCTGTAATCACTTGCAGCGCCTTCGGTATAGCCGCCGGTTTCAAGCAGCGATTGTATGATGGCTGTTTCAAAGGTGGATTCTGATGTTATTTTATTCATAACAGGTATCATCCTTCCGTTTTAACGGGTTTTTTTTTATATATTCTGATATTTTTATGTAGGATTTTTCATCACGAATAATACGTTCATAATAATTTCGTTGCCATAATTTTTCGTCAAATCGTTGCCATTTTTTTTGTTTAACGCCCCGGATATATTCATTGGTTGTCATTGTTTTAAACCATTGGATTGTTTCATGTAGGGGTGAACCTATGTGCTCGTCCTTTTCCATATCGTCAATATTGTCCATGTTGTTTATGTTGTTTATGTTGTCCATATTGTTTATGTCATTTGCATCGTTTATATTATTTGCATCGTTTATATTATTTGCATCGTTTATATTATTTGTATTTGGGCAGACACGCAGGTCTGCCCCTACCCCCGCGGGGTTATTGATAATTTTTATGATCCCATGTAAATGATTCGGCATAACGATTTGTTCATGTAATTCAATGTTTTTGTATTTACATTCCAATTCATTCCACCATTTGTTAACCATTATACCCGCGTCATTCAAAATCATTTTACCCTTTTTTATTTCCCCATATAAACGCAAACGACCTTGCGTGCAAATGGTTATAAAATATAATCCTGCTTGTGAATAATGAAAGGTATCATACCCCCAGGGCAAGCCCTGAACACAGAACCGCTTTGGCGGTTCTATTCCGCCCCAAAGGGCGGGGTATGTTTCCTTGCGTTCTCG
>JABMQA010001434.1 GCA_013203545.1 Bacteroidota bacterium | reverse complement strand
AGATTCCACAATCCTGTCGATGTTGTCATAAATTTCAATCGTGAAAATTTTATTATTCAGATCAGTTAGGCTTAGGAGTTTTATAATTTCGGAATCATTGCTGAAAGGCTTGTTTTGATCCTCTGCACCATTGTTGTCACTCAGGTGGATATAGTCCGATACATTCATGAACTTATTAAATTCCTCCTCAAAACCAAGTTGGAGTGTCCGGCAGCTTACTTTTAAATGGGCCACATCTACAATCATTTTAAAATTGATCTTTTTGCTGAGCTGGATGTAATCCTCAAAATGGGTAAGCATAAAAGGGACATCCCCGTAAGTTTCAAAATTCATTTGTGAAACGACATTGTTTTCCAGGTAAAGCTCAATATCATTTTGTTTGTTGGTTAGAATTTGAAATCCTTCACAGAATCTGTCCACAGCCTCTGCCTTATTTAGCTGTCCGTATTTCGTGATTCTATTTCCCAGTTCCGATACCTGCGGATCGATAAAATAGCCTGCATGAAGTCCGTATTTTTTTGAACCCAATTTGGAAGACAGCTCAATGGCACGAAGGAAATGGTCGATTGACTGCTTGAAAATTCGGTCATCCGGCGATGCAAGATTGAGTACAAACGGTTCCTCAGGAGGTGGAAAGTAGTTGTGAAGCAGGTACGACAGCCCGTATTTTTCTTTTAATTCGATCAGGTCGTTTTCGATTTGACGGTAAAACCTGGTACCACCTGAAAGTTCGATATGTTTGAAACCCTTATTTGCGAGATAGTCAACACTTTCTGATATCTTCCCGAACCTGACGCAACTGGATGAAATGTAAATCATTTGATCCTCCTTACCGGGTTTCCGACGTAGGTGCCGGGTTCGTAAATGTCATTGATCACCACCGAATTTGCTCCTATGATTACATCATCAGCAATGGTAATTTTGTCAATTACCACAGCACCGGCCCCAATAAAACACCTATTGCCAATCTTAACCCTCCCGCATAAAATTGAGCCCACTGAAATATGATTGTGATCACCAACGTGTACTTCATGTTCAAGCAAGGCCCTGGTGTTGATAATATTGTTGTTACCAACATGGGCGTGTGAGTTGATGATCACCTGTGCAAATACCTGATTAGAATTTCCGAGGATTACATGTTTTTCGTGTAAGGCCGTGGGGTGGATAAGATTTTTGGTAAGCAATCGTCGCTGATATTCCTGGTAGAGCTTTTCGCGCAAGGTGTTGTCTCCATAAGAAAGTACTATATCGCAGATGATGTCGAGATCCGAAAGCCTGCCCAGCACCCGGTAGGTACTGATGGTTTCATTTTTTTCCGGATCAAAGCTATCGTCATAGATTCCGAATATTGAAACATGGTTGGTTTCAAGCAGGTTGATCAACGATCGGGTATGACCGCCGGCGCCAAGGATCGCAACTTTTTTATTCGGTGATGATGTCGTCTGGTTCATAGTGCTTTGTTGCTCGCTTACCAATAAGATCTTTATAGTGGACAGGTGAAATTCCTTTACCTCCGGTTCGTTTTGCAACAAGGTTGTCCAGTGTAAATTCTTCACCTTTATTTATTCTTTGCAAAGCTACTAAAGATTTTTGCAGCGACAGCCTGGTTTTCTCCTCATCACCGGTTGGGGCTTTTGTGAAGGAGCCTAAATATTTTTCCACCTTTCTGATCTCTGCAACAAAAAGTTTTAGTTCCGATGGTGAGAGTGATGCCCTGTGGTCGGGCCCGGCTGTGGATTTGTCGAGGGTAAAATGTTTTTCCACCACCACAACGCCCATGGGAACTGCATATGGCGCAGCCCCACTGCCTTCGGAATGGTCAGAATATCCAACAAGTATATCAAAGGTATTCCTGAACGTGTGGATGACATTAAGATTGGCCTCTTCATCCCTAATCGGGTAATTGGCGGTACATTGTAACAATACTACATCATAGTTATAAGCATTGATCTCCTGCAAAGCTTTTTTAACTTCTGATAAATACGACATGCCTGTTGACAGGAAAATGGGTTTGCCTTTTTGAGCAATTCGTTTCAGAAATGGCAGGTTGGTGGTATCGGTGGAGGCTACTTTGTAGGCAGGTAGGTCAAGGATGTCCAGTTCTTCCAAACTACCTTCGTCAAATGGCGTTGTGAGGAAAATGATATCGTTGGCTTTGCAGTAATTCAACAACTCAATATTTTGCTCCTCAGTAATTTCCAGGCTCTTGAGCATATCAAACTGTGATTCACTAACACCGGTGGTCTTTTTCTGATAAATAGCCTTTTGAACATCTTTCAGTATCAGGTTTTCGGTTTTAAATGCCTGAAATTTAACTGCATTTGCGCCTGATTCTACCGCCACATCTATTAATTGTTTGGCAACGTCAATATTCCCGTTGTGGTTTACACCGGCTTCTGCGATGATAAACACAGGGTCATCTTTCGAAATGGTGTATTTGCCAACCTTTATTTTTTTGTTGAATTTCATTTCCGGCTTCTCAAATATTACATGATTTACCTGCAAAGGTACGCAAGATAACAGAAATATGCTGTTAATTAGAAGCCCTTATTGTTGTGATCTGATCATTCGGATACACCTGTCAGCAGATTTGCCGTCGATTTTATAGGCGTACTGATCGATAAAATGGTTATATGCCTGTTGATTTATGGTCAGTTCTCGGTTGACGATCCCACCGATAATTTTCCTGAGTTCCATTCCATTTGTAGCCTGGAATGCCACGCCGGAAGCATGGTATTTAAGAAGATCTTGTTTCTGATGGTCCAGAATGATGAGTGGCTTGTTAAAATAAATCGCCTCGCTGCCAACTGTTGAATAGCAGGTTACAACAATGGAACTCATTGAGATGGTCAGGTACAGATCGTAAGCATACACAATTTTATAATTGGCACAGTTTGCCTGTTTTGCAAGTCGGTGGTAGTAGTCGAAGTCGTATTTTTCAGCCGGGTGCAGTTTAATAATCAAAAATAAATCAGGGTTAATCCGGGTTGCCTCAAAAACATCCAGGGCGGCTTGTTTTCTCAAAGTTGCATCTGGTTGTGGTTGTGATGCAAACATGAGGATCTGTTTAGATGGGCCGATATCACTGAAAGGATTCGTGGACGAACTGCGTGATAGCATTGGAATAATATCCGTCCTGATCTGCCCGGCAACTGCCAGTTTTGCAGATGGGTAATTGCATGTTTCCAGAAGGAACTTTTTAAAGTAATCACCCCAAACCAGAGTAAGGTCAGGCATAACATTGAATCCAGCATCTTTTTCAGTGTACCTGTACGACATCAGCAGGTCGTAAATATTTCCATGCTGAATGCCAATGGTCTCTACACCGTTTCTTTTGGCTGCATCCAGGATAGGTTTCACAGATGGGCTGTTTTCATCAACAGTTGTAACTGTTGTGAATGAGGATTTTTGGAATAAACGACAATAAATCAGGTAGTTTAATATGTAATAGCAGGATGTTTTATGCAGTTTTTCATATTCGGTAATAACATCGCGTTCGAATGCAGAGTTGGCATGGGATCTCAATTGGCCATACCTCTGTGATAATCTACTACAGATTTTTTTTTGTTTAATCCTGACTTTTCTGGAGATTAATCCCGCAAACAGGTAATACTCCGAATGAATCCGCTTTATATGGTGGTTTCGGTTAATAAAATATTCGGGTTTGATCCGGAATTTTTTGCCATCTACAAATTTTGGGATATCCTTTTGGTTAACTATTAAAAAATCACCGGTAAGTTTTTGAAGCAGATATTCCAGGATGTAATTACCGGGTTTTACCGAAAGATCCTCCCGGACAACGGGTTGCAATTCGCCTTTTTCTATCACAAGATGCTTCTTATTGCGGTTGTTTTTACTTTGAAAGAGCCCGGTAATAATCCTCATCAACAAATAAATGCCGTAGATTAGAATGTCAAAATATTGTATTTTTTTCTTTTGATTCCGGTTGAGGAATTTAACATTTTTATTTTCAAGATAAACCGACAAATCGAAATTTGAATAGACAAGAATTTCCTCGAATTTCTGTATTAGCTGGTTGATGAGTGCCAGTTCATAATGTTTGTCCCTGATTGCCAGATACACCCGGAATTTATGATAATGCCAAATGCCGGCGTTGTCATCGAATGTAAGATGCCGGCTAATGATTTTACCATCAACAACTTTGTCACCAAAAGCATTTACCTGATCCAGCACTTCATAGTTGATTTTCCTTGCCTGATCCGGGCAAATTCGGATGTTCTTAAAATCGAGATGTTTTAATTTTTCAGGTAATGGTGCGGTAGCAAACAGGTTATATCCTCCTGATTGAATTTTTTTTCAATTGTTCCTATCTCTTTATCAGTGAGATCACGGCATATCAACAATGCTTTCATAGTGATGTTTTGGTCTGCTATCTTTTTTTCAGGTTTATACCCACAAGATCAAGTACTTTATCAATCCGGTCATTGATATCTTCAGAAATATTGAAATAGTAGACCGGGATCATAAAAACGATTGTAATAGCTGAACTTCGAATAATTATGTCAATAATATAATCGGGCATCGTTGGGAGCAGTGTGCTTAAATACCAGGTAAGGACAGCTATTACAGTCAATATGAGATGTTTTTTATTAAAAGGTTGAAAACCAAATCGAATTTTGATAAAAACAAATTTTAACAGATTAAAGATAAGTTTTGAAACGAAGGATGCCAAAGCGGCACCAATAATTCCAAAAGCAGGTATCAAAAAGAAATTGGTAAGTACAATAAGTGCTGCAAATAAAATGAGCAGGTATGTTAGCCATTTGTAATATTTTGAATTTACGAGGATTTGTGAACTCAATCCCATGTACACGTCCGTGAGATTTGCAAGTCCGATAAAGAGTATTACATATTTCCCCTCGCTGTAGTCATTGCCAATAATGTAAAAAACATTATCTATGTTCCCCCAGATACCAATAAAAATCAGTAGCCCGATCACACTCAGGGTCAGGCTGCTCTTCAGATAAATAGCTGAAATTGTTTTTGTGTCATTGATTTTCCATGATTCCGACACGACAACAGCCCCTATTTTTGCCATCGAACGCATTGGTATCAAAATTAAGGTCCCGAAGAAAAAGCTAATTGTATAAATTCCGGTCTGACTCAAGCCCATAAATTCATTTACCATAATGATATCAATGCTTTGGACTAAAATTCCTGAAAAGCTTGCAAATATTCCAAATAAAGCAACCCTGATCAGTTCCTTTTTAAGCTTTTTATCAATAAAATCAAAACGTGGTTTTATATAGAATTTCTTCTGTACAATTAAGGAAGTTATAAAAAGTAAAACCGGTATTCCATATGCCAGCACGTAAAACCATACAAACACACTGAAATTAATATACCCAAAGTAATACAATGTTACTGATGAAATAATTAATATTCGTTGATATACCTCTTTGTAAGCTATTCCTTTAACGGCATTAAATAAAACACGATAATATGAATCGAGAATTCCAAAAAGGAGCGTAAAAAGGGTTAGGGGAATTACAACATAAAAGAAGGGAATAAACAGTTCTGACTTTTCCCTTGCATCGGCTATCATAACGTTTTGCAACAGAAGGTAGCATATTGTTGTAATAAGAAAACCAATCAATACAAAAATGAGCGCTATGCCCAGAAAACCATGATGCTTTTCCTTTTCATTTCTAAATTGCGGAAACATTTTTATTGTTACAGCATTCATTCCCATACTCGCAAACATAGCCATCACTGTAGAGTATGAGACCAATAGCCGTATTAGCCCGATTTCTTCAGTTGTTAGAAAACGAGTGAAAAGTATTGCTGTTAAAATAAAACCAAGTCCTACGCCAAGGTATGACCATATCAGGCCGGAGATACTTTGTTTTTGTATTATACCCAAAATAATAAGTTGAGTTCTTAGCTTAAAATAATTTAAGACACAAATTGAATGTCAATGTATACAAAGATGCAAATCTATCCTTTTTCTTGATCAAATCTTATGGTTTACAACTTTCGAAGGGAGATATTAATTTCTCCCGGGGTTAAGATTCATCGATGCTACCTTGTTGTTTATTCGAAATGTCAATTCTATTATCTCCCCTCGCCGATCTGATGCTTACATTCAACTCAAAACCGATTAGTAAAATAATGGAGTTGAAATAAACCCACAGAAGGAAAACAAGCAGTGTCCCAATTGATCCGTAAAGGGCATTGTATCTTGAAAAATTTTCGATGTAAAAGTTAAAGCCATAGGTGGTTAAAAGCATCAGGGCCGTAGCCAGCGTAGATCCTGCCGAAATAAACCTGAATTCACGTTTTTTAGCCGGGGCAAAATAGTATAGGAATGAAATGGAGAACAGCGAAATTGATATGATCAGGATCCACCGTACAATTTGAATAATGATGATGGTGAAACTGTTGGTCAGGATTCCTTCCACCACAAGCCACCGCATTACATATCCGCCAACAATAAATAGTGTAATGGCTATGATGATCAAAAAAGAAATCAATATTACAAGAAAAAGCGAAATCAGCCGCTGTTTCAACCACGACCTGGTTTCCATCTCATGATAGGTTGAATTAAATCCTTCGATAATCGAATTGATCCCATTGGTGGAAAAATACAATGCCAGTATAAAACCAAGCGACAAAAGGTCGGAGCGCGGACGGATTATGATATCTTCGAGGGTGCTGCTCACATATGGCCAGATGGTCGATGGGATTACATCCTGAAGAATTTGCAGAAGGGTAGGCTGAAAATCCACGATGGGAACAAAAGGAATGATGGTAAAGAAAAACAATATCGATGGGAAGATGGCAAGGAAGAAATCGAATGAAACAGCAGAGGCACGAATGGTGAGCCGCCCTTCGAAAAGTCCCTTAACGAAAAACTTCAAAACATTAAATAATGGAATTCCATCGAAGCCGGGGAGGATAAGCCTTCTTAATAGCCGTATGCTGAAAGCAAGGCCGTTTCGCAAAAAAGTGGTTGCACTTTTTCCCAGTTTAGCAAGATATTTATTTTTGGGATCCAGCAAAATACGCTATTTAAAAATGATGAACAGCCTTTAAACTCATATCAAGGCTTTTGATATGATGCGTCAGTGCACCTATTGAAATAAAATCTACCCCTGTTTCGGCATAGCTGCGAACAGTTTCCAGTGTAATTCCACCCGAAGCTTCGGTTTCATATCTTCCATCGATCAGCGATACTGCGGTTCTTAGCCCGTCGATGGTGAAATTATCCAGCATGATCCTGTCGATTCTGCCAACATTGAGCACTTCCTTCAGTTCCCTAAAATCCCTGACCTCAATTTCGATTTTTAAATCCAGCTCATTTTTTTCAATATAATCATTGGCAGCGGTAATGGCCTGCCTGATTCCACCTGCAAAATCAATATGGTTATCCTTGATCATGATCATATCGTACAGACCCATCCTGTGGTTATAACCACCGCCATGCCTGACGGCATCTTTTTCAAGCATGCGAAGATTTGGTGTTGTTTTACGGGTATCAAGAATTTTAACATTCAGGCCTTTAACAAGATCGGTTACTTTTCTGGTGTTGGTGGCAATGCCGCTCATCCGTTGCATAAAGTTAAGTGCCAGCCGCTCCCCACCCAAAATGGATTTTGATTTACCATCAATGGTAAAGGCAATATCGCCCCTCTTAACCTTCTGTCCGTCGTCATATAAGCCGATGAATTTCAGGTCAGGATCAATTTTCTCAAAAACTTTTTTTGCAACGGCAATACCCGAAATGGTACCATCCTCCTTAACCAAAAGCTCTGCCCGGCCAACCGCTGTGTCGGGGATCAAAGCTTCCGAAGTATGATCGCACCTCCCAATGTCTTCTTCAATAGCCTTTAGAATGATGTCATCCAATTGCAACATATGATGGATATTTTTTGCAAAGGTATGACTTTAACATACTTTTTTAAAATATTTTCGGGATTTTGATCAAACTGCCTCAGAAACAATACATGTCAGGGTTTATTCTTCTTCGATTTGAAGTTGGTGAATGGCTTCAGCAATTTGCCCGGTCTTAATTAAAATATAAACCCTGAATGACTTTTTGTTTCTCGATTTCAAGGTCCCAATCATATACCTCGACCCATCGTTTGATTTCCCATCGTGGTCGAGGGTAAAATCTTTAACCGGGTTTTTGGTAAAGAAAACCTTAATCAATTGTTCCGCCTGTTTGGTGCTGTAAGTTCCTTCACTGCCAGGTATTACCCAATCAAGGGTTATATTGAAATGACCGGCAAGTTTGTGTGTTTGCCCTGTTTTTAATGTGCCTGATATTTTTACTACAACATCTGGTTCCTGAGGTGGCCGGCTACCCAACAAGGTTAGGAAGAAAATGACGATTACAATTGGTGAAATTGGACGCATAATAGCTGTTTTATGAGATTCGAACAGGTAATTGCCTACATTTGTCTTTTGTTGCAAATTTAACATTTTCACTCAAAATTGGGTGTTTTATCATTTTTTAATTCATGGGATGTTGCATACTTAATGCCAAAAATGATGAAGGTAAGGCTTTTGATGATTGGAAAAACACAGGAAAACTTTGTTGCAGAAGGTTACCAGATTTACAAAAACAGGATTAAACACTATATTCCGTTTGAAGATCAGGTGATACCCGGTTTAAAAAACACCAGGAATTTAAAAGATTATGATGTTAAACAAAAGGAGGGAGAGCAGATACTCAAACAAATCAAAGACGATGAAGTGGTAGTTCTCCTTGACGAGAGGGGTATGCTAAAGGATTCAATGGATTTTTCTTCTTTTCTGGCTAACCAGGCAAATCAGGGTTTCAAACAGTTGACTTTTGTAATAGGTGGGGCATATGGATTTGCTGAAATAGTCTATTCACGTGCCAATTATAAAATATCATTGTCGAAAATGACCTTTTCGCATCAATTGATAAGGGTGATTTTTATGGAACAATTCTATAGGGCCATGACAATTTTAAACAATGAGCCTTATCACAAGTGATGAATTACAGGATTTTTATAAATTTGTCTGCATATTTATAAATGATGAACGCAGTGACAAAAGCACCCGGAAAGTTAAAATTTCTCCTCGATAATGAAATAGTTGAGATCGGTTTCCCGAATCCGGCAGGTTTAAAACCCACTACCACAGTCTTGAATTATCTACGGATGCAGCCCACACACAAGGGTGTTAAAGAGGGTTGTGCCGAGGGCGACTGCGGTGCATGTACAGTGGTGGTGGCGGAATTGGACGAACGAGGGGGTTTGACATATAAATCCATCAACTCCTGCCTGGTGTTTCTGCCAATGATACATGGAAAGCAATTGATTACCATCGAAAATCTTGCTGTAAAACATGGAAATGGGATTTTATTGCACCCTGTTCAACAAGCCATGGTTGAGGCCAATGGCAGCCAGTGTGGTTACTGTACGCCGGGTATGGTTATGTCGATGTTTGCCTTGTATAAAAATATTCCCAATCCCACACGGAACGAGGTTGAAGATGCGCTTTCAGGGAATCTGTGCCGCTGTACCGGTTATCAGCCCATCGTGCAGGCTGCCTTAAAGGCCTGTAAGGACGGTGGCGCTGATCATTTTTCCGCTATAAAGGAATCTGTTATCGAAAAGCTGGAGGAAATTGGCAGGGAACAGTCAACGCTTGAGATTTTTACGCCCGGACAAAAGTACCTTAAACCTTTTACCATTCCTGAAGCTTTGCGTTTACGTAAACAATACCCGGATGCGCTGCTGGTTAACGGCTCAACAGATACCGCACTCTTGCAGACTAAAAAACGGATTCTTCTGGATGAAATAATCGATTTGTCAGGAGTTGATGAATTAAAACTCATTGTGGAGGATCACTCACGAATTGTAATCGGCGCAGGGATATCAATTGAAGAGATACTTAAATACACCGAAGTCCGCTTACCTGTACTGGCAGATATTTTAAAGGTGTTTGGCTCACAGCAAATCCGAAACCTTGCCACGCTGGGAGGTAATGTAGGATCGGCATCCCCAATCGGCGACACACTGCCGGTTCTGTTGGCCCTCGGCGCAAGCGTCAGGTTGCTGGGTGATGGCCGGCAAAGGGAAATGCTGCTCAAAGATTTTATTGTGGATTACCGGAAAACGGATATTAAAAATGATGAGATCATTGCTGTTCTCATTATTCCGAAACCTAAAAAGGGTGAAATCATTAGAAGTTATAAAGTTTCCAAGCGAAAAGATCTCGATATTTCAACAGTATCGGCCTGTTTCAAATTGAAATTGGATGAGCAAAATCAGGTATCTGCCATTCATATCATATATGGCGGTATGGCTAAAACTGTACAAAGGGCATCTGCAATAGAAAATGCATTGATCGGGAAAAAGTGGGATAGAAAAACGATTGAAAATGCTATGGGGATGCTGCACGATGCATATGTCCCAATCTCAGATGCCAGGGCCGAAGCATCATCAAGAATTATTATGGCAAGGAATTTATTATTGAAATTTTGGCATGAATCAACATCAGAAAGATAAATTATATCACGAAAGTGCGGTGAAACATGTTACCGGCAAGTCGGTATTTGTAAACGATATTCCGGTAAACGATCAATTGCTTTTCGGAAAAATGGTTTACAGTAAAATGGCCCACGCCAACATAAGCCGGATCCATCTGTCGGAGGCGAAAAAACTATATGGTGTCCATGCCGTTCTTACTGCAGGCGATATTCCTGGAGAAAATCAGTTAGGGCCTGTTTTTCACGATGAACCATGTTTGGCTGATGGGCTGGTTGAATGCATTGGCCAGGCTGTTGTTCTGATTGCTGCAAAGGATGAAGATACCGCACTTGCTGCCGAAAAGCTGATCAGGATTGAATATGAATCCCTTGAAGCTGTTTTGGATATTGAAACAGCCATGCAGAAAACGCTCACCCTGGGGCAAATGCAGAAAATCGAATCCGGTGATGTTGAGAAAATATTTTCGGTGGCGCCACATATTATTGATGGTGATTTGAAAACCGGTGCCCAGGAGCACTGGTATCTCGAAACCCAGTCTTGTTTATCTATTCCGGGCGAGGATACCGGGATGATGGTCCACAGTTCAACACAGCATCCGTCCGAAACGCAGGCAATAGTCGCGCGGGTATTGGGAGTCCACCGCAATGCTGTTGATGTGGAGGTAAAACGGATGGGTGGGGCCTTCGGTGGTAAAGAAACCCAGGCAAACCATGTTGCCGCCTGGAGTGCCTTGTTGGCCAACGCCACCGGCCGTCCTGTTAAAATTCACTTCTTCAGGGATGATGACCAGATTATAACCGGTAAACGACACCGGTTTCTTTCGAAATACCGTGCTGCCTTTGACGATTCGGGAATGATACTGGCGCTGGATGTCGGGCTGAATGCGGATGGGGGAATTGCCATGGATCTTTCCGGTGCCATTTTGGAACGGGCCATGTTTCATGTTGATAATGCCTATTTTATTCCCAATCTGCGCGTTACCGGACAGGTATGGAAAACAAACCTGCCTTCCAATACAGCGTTTCGTGGTTTTGGCGGACCCCAGGGAATGGCCGTTATCGAAAGTGTGATGGATCGAATCGGCAGGAATTTAAAGAAGGATCCTTCCGAAATCAGGAAGCTCAACTTTTATGGAACCACAGAAAATAATATGACCCATTACGGTGAAGTTATCGAAAACAACAGGCTTTCGCTAATGTATGATAAATTATTGAGGAAATCAGCCTATGCAGAAAAGCGCAGTGTTGTCAACCTGTTCAACAGCAACAACGAATTTTATAAAAAAGGTTTGGCGCTTACACCGGTAAAATTTGGAATTTCATTTACCACATCTTTTTTAAACCAGGCCGGCGCACTGGTGAACATTTACCAGGACGGGACAGTTTTGGTTAACCATGGCGGTACTGAAATGGGGCAGGGGCTCCATACCAAAATACTGGGTATTGCATCAAAAGAACTTGGGGTTGACCCTAAATTCATTAAAATTTCACCCACAAATACCTCAAAAGTACCCAATACTTCAGCTACTGCGGCATCATCAGGCTCTGACCTCAATGGTATGGCTGTTAAAAATGCCATCGACAAAATTAAAAGAAGGTTGTATCCGGTAGCGCTCGAAATTTTTGGAAATCCCATTGCTATCGATGCTGTGGAAAATGGGGATTTGATTTTTAGAAAGGATACCGTAACCAGTCGTAGGCATCCTGGTAAACAGATTAATTTTAAAGAACTGATTTCAGAAGCCTATCTTGCCCGGGTGAGTTTAAGTGCCACCGGATTTTACAAAACACCCGGAATACATTACAACAGGGCAGCAGGCAGGGGTCACCCGTTTCATTATT
>JABMQA010001433.1 GCA_013203545.1 Bacteroidota bacterium | reverse complement strand
CTTCTTCCATATCTCACACCGGCCCTGGAGCATCTTCGCATCGGTGAAACCGCCAACCCGCAAATGACCTTAAATGTATGGGACAGCGAATCAACAGGCGTTCAAATGCTTACACCACCCTGTGAATGGGCCGATTTTACCGACCGTGGCGACATTTGGGGCTTCAACAGCAAACGCATTAAAACAGCTTTCCATTGGAGCGAGTTTTCGGTTAACGTGATGGATATGAATTCAAACACAGGTGTGTACTGGGTTAAAACACCCAAAACATTCCCCTACTGGGTTTACTCATCTCCATTCCGCACCATCATACAATGGTGGATGGAAAAAAACGGTTGCCAGCTTCTTCATGCAGCAGCGGTTGGAACTGAGTATGGTGCCGTACTTATAACGGGAAAAGGAGGTGTTGGCAAGTCCACCACAGCACTGGCCTGCCTTAACGCCGGGCTTTTTTACCTTGCCGATGACTATTTAATTGTAAAAAAGGACCCCGAACCAATCGTTTACAGCCTTTACAGCACTGCTAAAATCAACATGGAAGACAGGGTTAAATTTCCGGCATTGCAACAATTTGTCGGCAAACCCGTCAACGAAAACCAGGAAAAAGCGGTGTTGTTCCTTTTTCCCGGATTAAACCTACTGGTCATCAAGGAGATGCCTCTCAGGGCTATTTTCACCCCGGAAATTAAAAAACAGCATCATACCACCATTACGCCGGTTTCTTTCTGGCCAATTCAGCGGGCCATGTCTTTTACTACCATGTCGCAACTACCGGGTGTTGGTACCCATACACATGATTATATCAGTGACTTTACGAAACGGCTGCCGTGTTTCACCATTGGCCTGGGAAAGGATTTGGGTATGATTCCTAATGCAATCATTGATTTTTTAAAAAACCCAGAAATAGAATCCGTACGTGATAATGAACCTAATACAAGTTTGGAAAAACCCTTAATCAGCGTGATCATACCGGTTTACAATGGAGAAAAATTTATTCGTGAAGCTGTTGAAAACGTTCTTAGTCAAAACTATCCTGCCCTCGAAATCATTATTGTGGATGACGGATCAACCGACAATACCAAACAAATCATTGCTGGCCTTACTGTGGATGTACGTTATTTTCATCAGCCCAACGAAGGGCCGGCATCAGCCCGAAACCGGGGAATAAAGGATGTTTCGGGTGAATTCATCGTCTTTTTGGATGCAGATGATCAGTGGCCGGAAAACAATCTGAACCTGCTACTAAATGAAATACAAAAGGACAGGGCCCTGGATGTTGTACGGGGTTATGCACAGCTTTTTAGAAACAATCAAAACGGAAGCCTGGAGTTCACCGGCAACCCCCGCGACTCTTTTCCTGATTACATCGGGGCCGGAATTTATCGTCGTGCGGCTTTCGAAAAAGTGGGCCTGTACGACCCGACTATGAGATTTGGCGAAGATAAAGACTGGTTTAACCGCGCGCGTGAATTAAAAGTAAAGCTAAAGCGGGTGGATGAGGTTACCCTCCTGGTACGAAGGCATGGCGGAAATATGACCGAAGGCAAAAGCCTGGTGGAATTAAATACCCTAAAGGTGTATAAGAAAATGTTAGAGAGAAAGCGCGCCCAAAATTCCGCACCTTCCGAAAGCCAACAATAAATATGGATAAACCAAAAATAAGCGTAATTATTCCTGTGTTAAATGGCGAACGTTTTATTGCAGATGCCATTCAAAGTGTTTTTGACCAAAATTGGGAGCCTCTCGAAATCATTGTAATTGACGATGGCTCTAGCGACAAAACAGATGAAGTTGTTAAAAACATTCAGGGAAATCTCCATTATTATTACCAGCCTAACCGTGGAATTGCATGCGCCAGAAACCATGGCGTTAAAAAGGCCACTGGTGATTTAATTACATTTATTGATGCCGATGATGTTTGGGTGAAAGATAAACTCGAAATCCAAACAAATCTGATGAATAAAAACCCGGATGTTGAAGTAATTATTGGATTACTGCTCCTTACACCGATCCTCAGCAAGGATGAATTGTACCGGATGGATTTAGCAAAAAAGAAAGGTGCTTTTGCCACACAACTAGGTAGCTCCCTGATAAAAAAGCATGTTTTTGAAAAAGTGGGAATGTTTGATGAACAGATGCTCATGTCGGAAGATGTTGATTGGTTTTATCGACTAAGGGAACAAAATATCAATGTGATGGTTCATAAAGAAATCGTTGAGTTTTACCGGTTACACGATCAAAATATAACAAACGACAAACCGCTCACGAACTTCTATATATTGAAAGCCTATAAACAATCATTAGACAGACGGCGAAAATCAGGAATGAAAGTAATTCAGCCCTTACCCAAACTCAACAATTTTGATGAGGTATTAAGACACTGGCAATCTAAATTATAAAAAAATGATACCTTTGATGAAGCTATGAATAATTCTGAAATAAGCGTAGTAATCCCATCCTATAATGGCGAAATGTTTATTGCTGATGCCATCGACAGCATTTTGATGCAAACATGCCCTGCCGCAGAGATTTTTGTTGTTGATGATGGTTCGACTGATCGAACCGAAAGTGTTGTTTCCGCAAAGTCCGGCAACATCCGTTTTATCCGGCAACAACATACCGGAATGCCTGCTGCAGGCAGAAACCGGGGAATCAAAGAAACCGGGGGGAAGTATATTGCATTTCTTGATCAGGATGACGTGTGGCCCAAGGATACCCTCCAAATCCATATGGAAAATATGATTAAATATCCTGAACTGGAAATAAGTGTGGGAAATATTCAAAAAATGGTTCTGACGGAAACATCTGAAAGAAAACCTGAATTCAAACAACTGGACCGGCCTGAAAATCTTTATATGCTTTGCAGCACTTTAATCAGAAAAATTGCTTTTGAAAATGTTGGCTTCTTCGATGAAAACATGAAACATGTTGGGAGTGATTTTGACTGGATGTTAAGGGTTCGTGAATTTAGGTTGCCTGTAATCATTGATGATAGGGTTACGCTGATTTACCGTTTGCACAATAACAACCACTCTAAAGATCACGAACTTATGAACCGTGCATTAATAGAGGTTTTTAAAAAATCTATGGATCGGCGGAGAGCGCATGGAAAAAAAACATTAATCCCACTTCCTGAATTCAATCTTCCGGGAGATAAATTAAATTTACCCTGAAATACATCAACAAAACGTATCATCGGCATAATCATATTAAAAGCAGCATGGCCATGGAAAGAAACAGTATTAGCGTAATTATCTCTGCCTACAATGGTGAAAACTGCATAGCAAATGCAATACAGAGTGTTATTAATCAAATTTTACAACCCCTGGAGATCATTGTAGTGAATGATGGTTCAACAGACCGGACTACAGAGGTACTTAAAACCTTTGGCAAACAGATAAAATATATTTACAAAGAAAATACCGGTTTACCTGCAGCACGAAACACGGGTTTAAAGGTGGCCAGGGGCGAATACATTACCTTTCTCGATCAGGATGATCTTTATTTAGGGAATACACTCCAGAAGCAATTGGAAGTATTTAATCATTACAAATCGCTTGGTGTTGCACTGGGTTATTCATTGGTTTCAAAAGTAAGCGGGCCGTTTCATAATGATGGCCTTTCAACGAACACAAAGAAAGTACCCCAATTTTTGTTAGGATGCGCACTCATAAAAAAAACAGTGTTTGATACGGTGGGGTTTTTTGATGAATCGCTTTTAATGGGAGAAGACCTTGATATGTTTCTACGCATTAAAGAGGCAAATATTCCATTTGCAATACATGATGAAGTAGTAATGGTTTACCATAGACACGACAATAATACTACCAACGACAAAAGAAAAGCGCAGTTTTACCTCCTCATGGTTATTAAAAAGGCACGGGAGCGCCGGAAAGTTTTAAATATTGAGGAATATGCCAATAATATGAACATGAACAATGTTGAGGATGCGATAAAATTCTGGCATACTGCAACACTTAAATAGCGTGTGTCCATAAAGGTTTATTAAAAGATCTGTTTATCAGTCATTTAACTGTAGATCTTGTTAATAAATTGAAGATGAAACCCAAAATACAAAATACAAAACTCAAAATATCAACCAATCCGAATCGGAATTTTGCGACTTTTGTAGGTGTTACGAAAAATCATGATAAAAATGCAAAAATCCATTAGCATCATCATTCCGGTTTACAACACCGAAAAGTATCTGGGTGAAGCCATCGAAAGTGTGTTAATGCAGGAAATTAAGCCATTGGAAATTATTGTTGTTGATGATGGATCGACAGATGACAGCGTTAAAGTTGCCGAAAAATTTGGCAACAAAGTCAGTCTTTTGAAACAAGTTACTAATAGCGGCTGCGGAGCTGCCCGAAACCGTGGAATTAAATCAGCAAATGGGAAGTATCTGGCATTTTTAGATGCTGATGACTTGTGGGCCATAGGGAAATTAAAAGCCCAGTTTTCATTTCTTGAAAATAATCCGGGAATGGATATGGTATTTGGCAATGTGGAACAATTCATTAGTCCGGAGCTTCCTGAAGAACACCAAAAAAAACTCCGGGTTGAATTTAAAAAAATGCCCGGTTACGCAGCCGGAACCATGTTGATTCAAAAAGTATCCTTCCTCAGGGTGGGGGTTTTTGATGAAAAACTGGAATTGGGCGAGTATATCGATTGGTTCAGCCGGGCAAAAGATATGGGTATAAAATATCGTATGTTGGATGAAATAGTCCTGAGAAGACGAATCCACACAAGCAATATGGGCATTTATAAAAAGCAGCACGTCAAAGATTATACAGCAATCATGCGGGCAGCCCTGGCACGAAAACGCAATAAAGAATAAGACACTGCCTGTGAAAAGGAACAAAATAAAATTCATCATTTTCGGACAGAGCCGTTCGGGTAGCACCCTGCTTCTGGAACTGTTAAATTCCCATCCCGATATCAATTGCGAGGGCGAACTTTTTAATAAATTTAAATTGTATATCAAAACCCCACTCTTGCTAAAGTTTTTCACGCGATACCCCTTTCCATACATTAATTACAGAATGAAAAAATCCATGGCGCCTTTGTACGGATTCAAATTGTTTTTCTTCCAGGTGCATTTCCCCGATAAGTGTTTGAAACAACTGGCCGACAGGGGTTGGAAATTTATTCATGTCCGTCGCGAAAATATCCTCGATCAATCATTATCAAACATTATTGCGCTTGAAACCAATTACTGGCACCGCCGGAAAGATGAAATAAATCCCAATCAAGCAATAAATATACCACCCAAAAGATTACTTCGCGTATTGAAGACCAGGTCAAACTGGAGAAAACGGGAACTTAATATGATGGCCCCTTACGATCACGTGACGGTTATCTACGAAAAAGATCTTCAAAATGCCGATCAATGGCAGGAAACCGCTGCTAAGGTATATAATTATCTCGGCTTAAACCCGGTACAGGTAAAAACGGATCTGAGACCAACCGATACCAGACCCTATACTGAACGAATTGAAAATTATGTTGAATTGATGTCGATGTTGAAAACTTCAGAATTTGCGTACCTTGCCCCAAGACAATAAACGCTGATGAATTTGAAAAACAATCATACAAAGTTTGTCATTTTCGGTCAGGGAAGATCAGGAAGTAATTTACTGGTAGATCTGCTCAATAACCACCCTGAAATCGTTTGCTATAAAGAACTGTTTAATGTCAACAAATGGGTAAATAAAACAACTATTGTCAGGCGTGTTGTTTATAAATTTCCGCATGCTTACATAAACTATATACGGCATAAGAACAAGCACCGGATTTTTGGCTTTAAATTGATGTATCATCAGATGCTACCGTTCGAAAAGCAAATTCAAAGAATGTTTCAGCAGGACTGGAAAGTGATTCATATGCATCGGAATGATCTCCTAAAACAAAGTTTGTCCGGATTAATTGCACATCATTCCGGTGTTTGGATTCATACTGCCGGCAGGTATCATGAAGAGAAGGTATATCGTATCGACCCCCTGCAAGTGATCGAGGACCTGGTACGCAGAACAAACGCAGCTGAATACGAAAAAATAGCTTTAACCGGTATCGGGGCCTTAACCATTGTTTACGAAGACCATCTTGAGGATCCTGACAAATGGCAAAATACGGCAAAACAGGTTTTTGAGTTTTTGGATACATACCCGGTTGAGGTAACAACGCGGATGGTAAAATCAGACAGCAGAACACTCAAGGAAAGAATTGAAAACTATGATGAAATTATTGACCAATTGAAAGCAACAAAATTCGCATCTTTATTACCGGCAGATGAAACCGCTTAATTAATTGGCCTTAACGAATTGGACATGAATCATTTTTTAAAAAAGAAGGGAAAGTTTGTCATTTTTGGACAGGGGCGCTCGGGAAGCACCTTGCTAAAACAATTACTCCACTCCCATCCTGCGATAAATTGTGATGGTGAGTTACTGAATGTAAAGGACAATTATATTACCAATCCATTTGCTTTAAGGCTGGCATATAAATTTCCAATCCGGTTTTTTAATTTCCGGTCCCGCATTTCCAAAAACGAATTGTACGGTTTTACACTTCTGTTTTATCAATATTATCCTCAAAGGCATCTCCTGGAGAAATTACATAATAATGGTTGGAGGGTGATCCATATAACCAGGGAAAACGATTTTTTGCAAAGCATTTCTCATTTTGTGGCCCGGCAAACCAACCTTTGGCATCGCACGCATGAACATAGCGATCATTTGCAAAAAGTCCTCATAGATCCCAATGAATTCCTTTCATGGATAAAACTTTTGGCGAAAAACAAAGCAACGGAAAATGAAATTTTCAAAAATCTTGATCATTTCAGGGTTGTTTACGAAAATGATTTGCAGCAGGAGGATCTTTGGCCCAATATTACATCCCGGATCTTTGAATTTCTAAATACCTGTCAGGCACCTGTTTCTGCCGGTATAAAAAAAACATACGCACGCCCCTACTCCGAAATCGTGGAAAACTATGACGGGTTACTCCTATTTCTTAAAAAAAATAATGTGTCCTTAAACATTTAGGAAAATGAATTTAATTTCCAGAATTATCTATCACTTATCTCCAAAATCCATTCAGCATAAAATCAGGTTAATGGATATAGGCTATCAATTGATGACCTCAAAAAACTCATACCTGGTAAATATCAGGTACGTTGATTCGATGGTCGATCCCCATTTCTACAATTCATTTAATGCGCCTCTTCCCTGGATGAATTTTCCACTGATTGAATTCCTGGAAGAAAAGTTAAACAAACAGCAAACATTGTTTGAATATGGGTCAGGGTCATCAACATTGTTCTTTTCTGAACACGTGTTTTCAGTTTCTTCGGTTGAGCATAACAGGGCGTGGTTTGAAAAATTAAATCCACTTCTTCTTAAAAACCCAAATGCTACCTATCAATACCATGAGTTGAATCAAAATTATCCGGAGGCGATCAGGACTTTTGGGGTTGATAAAAAATATGATATTATCATTATTGATGGCAGGAAACGGGTGGCATGCACCAAAGTTGCTTTCGATTTTCTTTCATCAAAAGGTGTAATTATTTTGGATGATAGCGGACGGGAAAGGTATAAGGAGGTGTTCGTTTTTTTTGCTGAAAAAGGATTTAACCAGCTAACCTTTCAAGGTATGAAGCATGGGAAATTTAAAAAAAACCAGGGCACGATCTTTTACAGAAGCGGAGACAATTGTTTTAATATTTAACCAAGTAATCCTGTCAAAATAACTTCCCCAAATCAATCTG
>JABMQA010001432.1 GCA_013203545.1 Bacteroidota bacterium | reverse complement strand
GCGCTTGCATTAAAATATACGGAGGCCAGCAAAATAAGTGTCATCATCACGATTAATCCCATCATTACCTTCATTGCGATGGGAATTCTTACCTATATGGAAGTCTCCTGGATTGCTCCGGAAATCTTTACCTGGAAAATCATTGTAACCGCTCTGGTAATGCTTTGTGGTGCCGTGATGGCGGTTGCAACTGCCAGACCGGGAAAGCTACGTGATGTCAGGACATTTTTAAAACGGTAATAATCAAACAAACTTCTCTATCAACTCAACCAAACGCGTAGAATACCCCATCTCATTGTCGTACCAGGCCACCACCTTCACCAGTTTGTTTTTATCGCCAAGTACTGCAGTAAGGCCGGCATCGAATATGGCCGAGTGGGTATTACCAATCACATCAATGCTTACGATGGGATCTTCGGTATATTCCAGGATGCCTTTTAGACGTCCTTCGGCGGCCTCCTTGAATTTTTGGTTGATCTCTTTAATGCTGGTACATGTTTTCAATGTGCAGGTGAGATCGGTCAGCGAACCGTCAGGTACGGGTACTCGGATACCGGCCCCACCGAGGTTGTTTTCCAGATGTGGAAAGATTTTGGTTGCAGCTTTCGCGGCTCCGGTAGTGGTTGGAACGATTGAATATGCCGCCGCGCGACCCCTCCTCAAATCATTGTGCGGAGCATCAAGCAGGTGCTGATCTTTGGTGTAGGAGTGGACAGTGGTAATAAACCCTTTTTGGATTCCCCAGTTCTCGTCAAGGATCATGATGAGCGGCGCCACGTTGTTGGTAGTGCAGGATGAGTTACTGATGATCCTGTCGTTTTTGTTGATCAGGTGATCATTTACGCCCAGAACAATATACCGGACGCCATCGCTTTCACCCTTTGCAGGTGCGGAAATCACAACTTTTTTGGCGCCTGCCCTGAGGTGCATTTCAGCCTCCTCTTTTTTCACGAATTTTCCTGTCGACTCTACCACAACATCAATGTCAAGGGATTGCCAGGGGAGCTTTTCGGGATTTTCCTCACAAAAGACCTTTACCGGCTTGCTGTTTATGAAAAGGTGCTGTTCATCGTACGTTACCGTACCGGGGAATTTTCGGTGCACCGAATCATATTTCAACAAATGGCATAGTGTGTATGTATCCGTAAGATCATTAATTGCAACCAGCTCTAAGTTTTGATTTTGAAGCATTTGACGGCAAAATATCCTTCCAATTCTTCCAAAGCCATTAATTGCCACCCTGATTTTGGTCATATGTCAACTGATTTTTATATTTTTACAGCCACTTTTAAAAAACGCCAAAAGTAAATAATTTTAAAGCGAATTCATTCTCCTGGACGAGATACTTGAAACTAATCTAACAATAATAATATTATTTCTAACATGGAACATGTAAAAACCTATATCGAAGAGAACAAGGACCGTTTTCTCGAAGAACTTTTTGACCTCATCAGAATCCCTTCTATCAGTTCGTTGAAAGAACACAAAGAGGATATGATCCGTACTGCAGAAGAATGGAAAAAGATCATTCTGGCTGCCGGCGCCGACAAAGCTGAAGTAATGCCATCAGATGGGAATCCGGTGGTGTATGGTGAAAAAATCATCGACCCGGCCAAACCTACCGTTTTGGTTTATGGCCACTATGATGTAATGCCTGTTGACCCCAAAAATCTGTGGACTTCGGAACCATTTGAACCGGAAATCCGTGACGGGAAAATCTATGCACGTGGTGCCGACGACGACAAAGGACAGGCATTTATGCATGCAAAGGCATTTGAACTCATGGTTAAAACCAACACCTTACCCTGTAACGTAAAGTTTATGATTGAGGGTGAAGAGGAGATCGGATCACCCAGTCTTGGTAAGTTCTGCGAAGAGCACAAAAAGATGCTCAAGGCTGATATTATTCTCGTTTCCGACACCGGCATGATCGCCCCTGATATTCCATCCATTACAACAGGTTTGCGGGGACTGGCATACATGGAGGTGGAAGTTACCGGACCTAACAGGGATTTACACTCGGGTCTTTTTGGTGGCGCTGTTGCCAACCCCATCAATATTCTGGCAAAGATGATCGCATCCCTGCAGGATGAAAACAACAGGATTACTATTCCCGGATTCTATGATGATGTGCTTATTGTTCCTGAGGATGAGCGTACCGAAATGGGCAAAGCACCATTTGATGTGGAGGAATATAAAAAAGCCATCGACATTGTTGATGTTGAAGGCGAGACAGGTTATTCCACCATGGAAAGAACAGGGATCCGCCCATCACTTGACGTAAATGGCATCTGGGGTGGATATACCGAAGAGGGCGCAAAAACTGTCATTCCATCAAAAGCACATGCGAAGATTTCCATGCGCCTTGTTCCAAACCAGGACCATAAGAAAATTGCCAAATTGTTTCAGGACCATTTCGAAAGTATTGCCCCTGTATCCGTAAAGGTTAAGGTAGAAGAGTTACATGGTGGCTATGCGTATGTTTCCCCTACTGACATGAAGGCATACCTTGCAGCAGATATGGCCTATACCAGGACGTTTAACAAAAAGCCGGTTCCGGTAAGGAGTGGTGGCAGCATCCCCATTATTTCAACATTCGAGAAAGTTTTAGGCATTAAATCCATTTTAATGGGTTTTGGATTAGAATCAGACGCCATTCACTCTCCCAACGAAAACTTTCCGTTGTTTAATTTTTACAAAGGCATCGAGACCATTCCATATTTTTATAAATATTTTACTGAACTAATGGCTTAATATGCCGGATGTTTTGTTGAAAAGCTGTTCCTTTAGGATAAAAAATGCCGAAGGGGAACGGCTTTTTTTTTGAACAAATATTCTGCTTTGCTTATTTGCGTAACTTTGAAAATTCATGCATTAAAAATGGTCAATAAAATTGATATAACTGAATTTCTAAAACTTGCCAACGATTTTCCGGTTGTGGATGTACGATCGCCCGGAGAATTTGAGCAAGGCCACATTCCGGGAGCCATCAATCTTCCGCTGTTCGATGATGGCGAAAGGGCTGCAATTGGTAAGACATTTAAAGAATCCGGCAGGAAAACAGCCATTTTAAAAGGATTGGAACTGGTAGGGCCCAAAATGTCGAAAGCTGTTAAAGAGGCTTCAAAGAAGGCCAGGGAAAACTCAATATTGGTACATTGCTGGCGCGGCGGTATGCGCTCCGAAAGCATGGCATGGCTCTATTCATTTTACGGGTTGAATGTTTCATTGTTGGTCGGAGGATATAAAGCTTTTCGCAAGGCCATTCAAAAAGCCTGGGAATCGGATAGCCGTATTTTGATCCTGTCGGGAAAAACCGGTACAGGTAAAACCGAAATCCTTGAAGCGCTCGAAAAAAAGGGTCAACAGGTATTGAACCTTGAAGGAATTGCGCATCACAAAGGTTCGGCATTTGGAAGCCTTGGCGAACTGCCACAACCGACCACCGAACAATTCGAAAATGATCTCTTTGAAAAATGGAGAACTTTCGATCTGTCAAAGGTGATCTGGATGGAAGATGAAAGCAAGTCGATAGGCAGGGCGGTAATACCAGATACATTATTCCGTAAAATGCGTGAGTCCCTGGTTGTGAATCTGGATATGGGCAAACCGCTACGCATCCAACGGCTTATAGGCGATTATGCAAACTTCCCGCAATCAGAACTTGAAAACGCGCTATTAAAAATTGACCGGCGCTTAGGTGGCCAAAACACAAAGGAGGCCATAGCGGCTGTTTATGAGGGTAATTTTGAAAAGGCGATTGATATTTCACTTGTCTATTACGATAAAACTTACATGCATGGGGTTGGCAAACGGGATTATGCAAAGGTTTTTACGCTGGACACCGACACCCTTGATGCGAACGAAAATGCAGATATTATCCTGGATTTTTGTGTGGAAAGAAAGTTGATCTGATTTAACCCTGTCAGGGTTTCAAACCCTGACAGGGTTAAAATGAAATAAACAATAATACGATTTTAACATGATATACCTCGACTACAATGCCACAACACCCATCGATCCGGAGGTGGCAGATGCGATGAGACCTTACCTCGATCAATATTTCGGGAACCCTTCCAGCAGCCATGAATATGGTGTATTAACAAAAAAAGCCGTGGAGAAATCCCGGCAACAGATAGCCGCACTGTTGAATTGCCATACCGACGAAATAATCTTTACAAGCGGCGGCAGCGAATCCAATAATTATGCGATTAAGGGTATTGCCTTTCAAAACCGGGTCAAAGGAAATCACATTATCACATCGGTTATTGAACACCCTGCCGTACTGGAAGTATGCCGCTTTCTGGAGTCAGAAGGATTTACAGTTACTTACCTTCCGGTGGATGAATATGGCATGGTAAACCCCACCGATGTTGAAGAGGCGATTCTACCCTCCACAATTCTGATCACCGTTATGCACGCCAACAACGAGGTTGGAACGGTGCAGCCCATTTCAGAAATTGCAGCAATCGCCAAAAAGCACAACATAACCATGCATTCCGACGCTGCCCAGTCTGTGGGGAAAATCGAGGTGGATGTCAATGGGATGGGTGTTGATTTATTGTCGGTTGCAGGGCATAAATTGTATGCACCCAAAGGTATCGGCGCCCTGTTTATCCGAAGGGGCACAAAACTGCAGAAACTCATCCACGGGGCTGATCATGAGCAAAACCTCCGGGCGGGAACGGAAAATGTACTTGAAATCGTTGGCCTGGGGAAAGCTGCTGAATTGGCTAAAACTAATCTGGAGAGTAACACACAGCATGTGTTGAATTTACGTAACCGGTTGTATGATGGTTTGGTAAAACATTTCCCGGATGTGAAGCTCAACGGCCATCCCGAATTAAGGTTACCTAATACCTTAAGCCTGAGTTTTCCGCAGATTGAGGCAAACCTTTTACTGGCAGAAATGAAAAATATAGCAGCCTCTGCCGGTGCCGCATGTCATGCGGATGACATTGATGTTTCTTATGTTTTGTCGGCGATGAAGGTTCCGATGGATTATGCCATGGGGACCATCAGATTTTCTACAGGGAAACATTTAAGCGAAGGGGAGGTTGACGAGGCTATCGATATAATCAAAACGGCTGTAGAGAAACTCAAACCAACATCACCAACAACAGAACCCATCGTTATCAGCACTGAAGAGGTAAAACTGACCCAATACACCCACGGTTTAGGCTGTGCTTGTAAGATCAGGCCCCAATACCTCGAAAAAGTATTGCAGGACCTTCCTCCTGTTTTCGATCAAAATGTGCTTGTGGGTGTGGAAACCGGCGATGATGCTGCTGTTTATAAAATCAATGATGAAACCGCCATCGTTCAAACTGTGGATTTCTTCACACCCATTGTTGATGATCCCTACTATTTTGGCGCCATCGCCGCAGCCAATGCCCTGAGCGATATATATGCCATGGGGGCAAAGCCATTGTTTGCCCTTAACATCGTTGGTTTTCCTGATAACCGGTTGCCCATGCAGGTTTTGAAAGATATTCTGAAAGGCGCGTCCGACAAAGCTACCGAAGCCGGCATTTCAATTCTTGGCGGGCATACGGTGGAAGATACCGAGCCCAAATTTGGGATGGTGGTTACCGGAACCATACATCCTGAGAAGATCATTTCCAATGCAGCTGCCAAAGAGGGCGATGCGCTGGTTTTGACAAAACCCATCGGAACCGGAATCATCGCCACTGCCCTGAAAAAGGGTTTTGCAGATCAATCCATAGCAGAGGCAGCACGCAATGTGATGGCTCAGTTGAACGACAAAGCCGCTTCCTGTTTCGAACAGTTTGGTGTAAATGCCTGTACGGATGTTACCGGCTTTGGATTACTGGGCCATTTGAAAGAGAGGGTGCAGGCATCAGCCGTATCAGCTGTGATCCTGGCCAATGAGGTGCCGCTGATT
>JABMQA010001431.1 GCA_013203545.1 Bacteroidota bacterium | reverse complement strand
TGATAATAGGGTGTAACCAGGGTGTTGCAGCCAATGACCTTATTATTTTTAAATGCCTTCATCCCGGCATACCTGGCATCCTCCTCAAGCAACTGATCGTAAGTCATTGGCATTTCGGCATAATACAAAAACCGCCAGAACTCGGCATGATAGCCTTTGGAATAGACGGTTTCAAAATCCATAGGAAAACTACCTTTGTCTGTATTATGTGACCAGAGGTACTCGGCGCCGGCATCCTTCAGAAAACATGCTACATAGCTGTTGCCGCCGGGAATATTCCAAAACCCACCATATTGTTTTCCACAGATAACCGTGGGTCTCTCACTGAGATTTGCAGTAAGGTTTTTTAACTTGAAATATTCAGCTTTTATTGAATTAAAAATGCTATCGGCCTGCCCCTCCTTACCAAGAAGTATCCCCAACACTTTTATCCATTCAGCCCTTCCCAGCGGGGTAGGTTCCAAAAAATCACCATTTGGCAGAACAACCATTCCGGCATTGAGTAGTTGATCGTAGGTTTGGCCTTTATAAGGAGATACCATAACCACATCAGGCTGCAAATCGATGAGTGCTTCAAGATCAAAATAATCTCCAACGCCAATTTCCCTGATATTTCCAGCATGCAAAAATTTATCAAACCTGTCGGAAACCACATAAGCAGCACTGCTTACCCCGACAATTTTGTTAGTTTCCTGCAATGCATCTACAAAGGACACATGCGAGGCCGACATGCAAACAAGCTTTGTAATGGGCGCTTGTATCGAAACAATACCGGGATTCAAGGAACGCTGCAAAGTATCATGGTTATAAATTAAATATTTGCAGGCAGAAGCTGTAATTTCAGGCGAAAGAAATATTTCGAGCAACAAATCCTGTCCATAATTCCATACCTTAAAACCGGTGGCAAATTCAGGGTTCAATGATGATGGTTTTAAATCGTATTGAGTGTATTCGCCGGGTTTTTGCTCAGGCATATCGCCACTACAAGACATCAAAATAAGCAATGTAAAAAGAACAAACAAAGGAAGAATATTTCTGATAAGTTTCATGATATTATCAGTCAAAGAGTTCTTCATCACGTTCCAACAATAAAATGGAATGCTGTGGGACAATGAAATATTTCTCATGATGATAGATGATCTCAACCGCCCCTTTTTGTATAAATATGGCAAGGTCGCCTACCCTGGCCTGCAATGGAATGTATCTGGTTTTATCATCGGCATTTTTCCAGGGCTCATCCGATTCTTCAGTTGGCAGTGGAATGGGATAACCCGGACCCACCTTTACAATATAGCCGCTCTGTAATTCTTCCTTTTCCTTATAGCCAGGAGGCAGGTATAGCCCGCTACTGGTTTTATTTGACTGTGATTTTGGTCTGATCAAAACCCTGTCGCCAACAACGATAAGTTTACTGATATCGGTTTCCTGCCTCTTCATCTTTGTGTTCATATTCGTAATGTGCTGCAAAGTTAAAAAATATGCTGTCTATGGCCTGATAATTAAAAGCAACTTTATTCCTGGTAAACACCAATCAAAAAGATTTACCACATACACCATAAAATATTATTTAGCCATGTGTGACGGGATAATATTTTATCTTTGTTAAAAATATCCCATTCGATTGTCGAAGTTTAAACAACACATCAAGGATTATTTTTACATCAGTAAAATGCAGCGCACAGCATCATTGATTGTTTTTGCGCTGATTCTTATTGTGATTGCAATATTTTACACACTACCTTATCTCATTAAGTTTGATATTTACGATTATTCAAAGTCATTAAAGGAAGTGAATGCATTTTTATCATCCCGTCCTCATCTTTCAACCTCAAACTCAGAAATAACGCCTTTTCATTTCGATCCGAATAATGTGACGGAGGAACAATTGTTGGAAATGGGTTTAACTGAAAAACAAACCGAAACATTTTTAAATTACAGGTATGCCGGTGGAAGATTTTTCAAAAAATCCGATGTAAACAAGCTCTATTCAATCTCCGACAGCCTTTACAATATCCTTGAGCCCTATATTGATATCAAAAAAAATGAATTTGATAAACCGGTTGAGGAAGCTGCAGAATACCGCATTGACGATGAATTGTATGTATTTGATCCCAATTCGATGAATAAAAAGGATTGGAGAGATATAGGCCTATCGGACAGGCAGGCCGGTGTGATTGTAAATTTTATGAATGCAGGTGGGAAGTTTGAAGTAAAGGAAGACCTGAAAGCAGTTTATTCGATTACGGAAAAAGATTACAAAAGGCTCGAAAGGTATATTGACCTTCCTTATCGGTCGGATGTAAAAAAGGGGATAAAAAAAGATGATCCCGAAATCTTTGTTGTTGAGATAAACAGCGCAGATTCAAGCGAACTGGTAAAACTCAAAGGAATAGGTCCGTCGTTTGCAAAACGCATTATTAAATACCGTGAGCTCCTGGGTGGATATTATGAAAACGACCAGCTTATGGAGGTTTTTGGGATGGACACCACACGTTTTTATGGTTTTGTTCACCAGGTAAAAATTGATAAAAACAAACTTGGCAAACTGGATATCAACAAAGCAACCTTCAAGGATTTGCTCAGGCATCCATACCTTGAATATTATATGGTAAAGAGCATATTCGATTACAAAGAAGATAAAGGCAATTTCAGTTCGGTGGCGGAGTTGCGAAATATCGGCTTGATCTACGATGAACTCTATGAAAAAATATCACCCTATTTAACCACCGGCGAAACGAATCAGTAATGAGAAAGTGCATAGCCAACATATCAAATTATTTACACTGCTGCTTGTGGTTGGTGCTTTTTGTGTTCGGCTTTCAGTTTAATGATGCTTATGGCCAGGATTACAAAAGTGAAGCTGACTCTGTCATTGCGGGCAAAACAACAGCCGGGAAAGTTGTTGTCCTGAACGATTTATCGGTTAAGTACCGGAATTCTGACATCCATCGGGCTACGTATTTCGTTAAGGAGGCGCTGGGGATTTCCCTTGAAAATGATTACAGCGAAGGAACTGCATTATCCCTTAAAAACCTGGGTGCACTGTACTATTTAACCGGAAATTACGACAGCTCCAAAATACTCTACCAGGATGCTTTTGATATTTACACAGAACTGGATGACCAGGTTGGTGTGTCAAACATCCTGAACAATATGGCTGTAATCCACAATATGCAGGGCGATTACAGTGAAGCCATCAGGTATTTGAACCAGGCGCTTGCAATCAAGCAATCGTTGGGTGAGATGGAGGCAGTGTCGGTAATTCTCAGAAATATCGGGAATTGCTACAATTACCAGGGAAAATACACGGAGGCGCTCGAATATTACAGCCAGGCCATGGAGGTGAACGATCAATTGAAGGATGAAGCCAATAAAATGAACCTGTTGATCAACACCGGAACCATTCTGGAAACACAAGGTGCCTTTATTGAAGCATTGGACATCTATAACGCCGCACTGGTAATTGCTGACAGCCTTGATGACTTTAACCACAAGGCTATGATATTTAGAAATATGGCAGCCGTTTATATTGAATTGGGCGATACTGAGGAGGCACTGCGATTGCTTTTTGAAGCAGTAATCATCCGGGAAGAGTTAAACGACAAAGCCGGAATGTCAGCTACACTTAACCTGATCGGGAAGGTATATGAAGCGTTGGGCAACCTCGAAAGGGCCAACGAACTCTACATACAAAGCCTGAAATTAAGCCACGAACTGGGCCATAAACGCGAAATTGCGACCAATCTTAATTATATTGCGAATAACCTGATGATTAGCCGCGATTACCGGGGAGCGCTGGCATACTTCAGAAAGAGCCTGGAAATTGCAAATGAGATTGGATTGCGTCCTGAAATTTCACAGAATTACCGCGATTTGTCGATGTTATTTGCTGCCATTCATGAGATGGATAGTTCTGCCATATACCTTGACGGGTATTTAGCCCTGCGCGACTCCCTTGATGTAAATATCGATGATTTGATTGCTACCCACCGGATCACTAAAGTGCAGGAACCAGTTGCAAGCCCTCCGCAAATACTAAAGGAAGGGAAAACCGCTCAACAGATTGTAATCAAGGATGAAACGAAAAACATACTTTTCGTTCAGTTTACCATTTCACTTGTAATTATCACAGGGTTGGTGGTATTTATTTTTACGCTTCTGGGATTGATTCTGGTTATCAGGCACAGGCAGCGTAAAAGGTAGTTCGAAAAAAAGGATATCATCGTTTTTACAGGATTTTAAATTTTATGATTGTTGTTCGTTTTTATTTTTGTTGCTTAAAACCGATATCCAAACAAAAAACCCTCCGTCGCAATATTAGCAAACGGAGGGCTTATAACCCCGCTCCGGGAACTTTCATCCCGACCCGTCATCCCGATAGCAATCGGGAGGTGAATGCTGCGTGCAAACGGCGTAGATGTTAACGCAAAGGATCGTGTAATATTTTTTTAATTGCTAAAACAAACGATGTCAATAAATTTTTCAATCTATCTTTGCCGGCAAAATTTTATTGGCGTTTGGTTTGGAAAAGTTAAGCCGTCCGCATGCCTTTAGCGCAAGTTGGAAAAAGTTTCAGGTTGAAGAAGGTTTCAGGTTGGAGAAGGTTTCAGGTTGGAAGGTTTCAGGTTGGAAGGTTTCAGGTTGGAGAAGGTTTCAGGTTGGAAGGTTTCAGGTT